>DAOKYU010000006.1 GCA_035325995.1 Thermodesulfobacteriota bacterium
AAAATGAACGGGAAACTCTCATTTGCTGTGGTATAAAAAAGGGGGGAAGGTCACCGTAACCGGCTGTAAATTATGAATTTACCATTTAGCTGGCTATAAATATTACGCAATCGCTTGTATTTTGGGGTGGAATCGGCCCGCCGCCGGGGCCGAAGGCACGCGAATGGCGCAAAGCGCCCGGGCGGCCCGGAGGGACGGAACGAAGGATATGATTACCCGGCCGACGACTTATTTTCTGCCTTTTGCCCCGCTCATGAAGTCCTGAAAGAGCGATGAGGTGGATTTAAGCTGGTCCATCCAGTTGTCCTGTATGGACTGCATGGTCTTCATGTAATCCATGAACTGGTTTCCTGGGAAGGCCCCGCCGAAGTTATAACGGGCGGGTTCCGTCGACATCATCCGGAGCATCTGCTTTGTGGTGTCCATGATATTTTCCATGAGGGCCTTCTGGAGCTCGATGGATTCGAGGAAGAGCTTTTGCCGGTATTCGAGCGCAGGCTCGGACATTTCATGCGCCTTCTTCTGGCTCTCGAGTATGGGCTTGAACATCTTTTCTATTTCTTTTCCCTGGTTTTCCAGGATACTGAGGAATTCGTTGAAGGGGTTATCTTTTCCGGCCATTGCACGCCTCCCTGAGCATAGTCAATTACTATTATAATTCGGGGGATATTTTGTCAACCGGGCGCCGGGCCCGGGGATCGAGAGACGGGCGTAACCAGTATATGTATATATTATATATAAGGAAGGGCGGTCTTGCCGCCCTTCCCCGGGGAAGTTGTCCACGTTACGTTGCGGCCGTTTCACGGTCCGCCGTACGAAGCTTATCCTTCGAGTATGAAGGTTATCCTGACGTGAGCCCTGTACTCGGATATCTTGCCGTCGTCGCCTATGGCAGCGTTCATTTTGGTGACTTCGATTCCGGTAAGGCCCCGGAGGGTCTTGTTAGCCCTATCGAGCGCGTTCTTCACTGCGTCTTCCCAGGACTTCTGGGACGATCCGATTATCTCCGTGATTCTTGCGACAGCCATAATCAATACCTCCTTGTGTGGTTTTCACGCCTATTACTACTATAATAAAAATCCAAAAATAAAGTCAAGGTAAATTTGGCCCGCGGAGGGCCCTTTCCTTACACAAAATTTATAATCATGCTATAATGATTTCCACGAAAAATCCGGGGGCCGGGGAACGGATAATTTTGCAGCGTCAAGGAGGGTTACATGCCTATCGATTTTGAATTTACCGAAGAGCAGCAGATGTTCAGGGATACCATCAGGGACTTCGGTGAAAATGAAATAATGCCGCTCGTGGAAGAGGCGGAAAAGAACGAAAAATTCCCGAAACACATATTCCCCAAGCTGGGCGAGATGGGGTTTTTAGGCATCTCGTTCCCCGAGGAGTACGGCGGCGTCGGACTGGACAAAATAACGGAATGCATATTCGCAGAGGAGATGGGGAGGATAAACGCGGGCATCGCCATGTGCATAAACGCCCACACGAGCCTTTCGTGCGTGCCGGTATACAAATTCGGAACGGACGCGCAGAAAGAGAAATACCTTCTGCCCGGGGTCGAGGGGAAGGTAATCGGGGCGCTCGGGCTTACCGAGCCCGACGCGGGCTCGGACGCGCGCAGCATACGCTGTACCGCCGTCAAGAAGGACGGCCGGTACGTGCTCAACGGCGTAAAGACGTGGATAACGAACGGGACGATGGCGGAGTTCGTAATCGTCGCGGCCTACACGGACAAGACAAAGAAAGGCACGGGCATCAGCCTCTTTATAGTGGACGCCGACGCGCCGGGTTTTACCGAAAAGAACAAGATACACAAGCTCGGGCACCGCTCGGCCGACACGGCGGAGCTCGTGTTCGAGAATTGCGAAGTGCCCGAGGAGAACCTCCTCGTGGGGGAAGGCGGCTTTAACGGCGCGATGGCCACGCTACTCGGCGCGAGGATCACGCACGCGGCCAAGTCGGTCGGGCTTTCGCAGGCCGCCTTCGAGTTCGCGCTCCGGTATTCCAAGGAGCGCGAGGCTTTCGGCAGGCAGATATCGAAGTTCCAGGCAATAAGCTTCAAGCTGGCCGAGATGGCCGTGAAGATAGAGACGGCCAGGCTCCTCGTCTACAAGGCGGCGTGGCATTACGGCCGCGACGACAAGGAATCGCTCCAGACGGCTTCGATGGCCAAGCTATATGCCGCAGAGGTCGTGCAGTGGGTGGCGACGGAGGCCGTGCAGGTGCTCGGAGGATACGGGTACGGCGTCGAGTTCCCCGTGGAGAGATACTACAGGGACGCCAAGCTGGCTTCGATAACGGAGGGCACTTCCGAGATACAGCACGTCGTCATAGCGAGAGAGCTCGGAATCTAGGCGATTTCGCACAATAATATATAGAATGAGACCGGACGGTCGGTGGGGCGCCCTGCCCCGCCGATCTTTCCTTCCCGCTGTTTAATCCCCGATAAAGCGCGATTGCCGGCTTCGCAGCCGATACAAGAAGGTCGATAGAAGCCGCCTTATCCGTCTGGACCTCGATACGTACGTCCCATCGTCAAGGCACAAAAAAAGCGGAGAGCACCTTTCGATGCTCCCCGCCGTTATTATCGATGAATCGCTATCGGGTTTCCGATAGTGCCGCGAAGGGCGCCTACTTCCAGGGGGCCGTCATTTCGTCCTTGGTCGGGTCCTGGAACTTCAGCCACTTCGAGGAATCGTAGTGGGCCGAAGCGTAGCAAAGGATAGCCGTCGTGGCTATGAGCTGCTCCGCCGTGGTCTTCGTCAACTCGGCCCTTTTCTTGATTATGTTCAGTATCGGATCCGGTATCTGAATAGTGACTTCTGCCATTTTAAAAACCTCCTTGGTTTTCTTACCTTAGTCGGCGTCGCCGATGCCCTTCTCTTTCCTGTACTGGTCGAGGACTTCCCTCTTGACCGTCGGAACGAGCTTGAAGTCGCCTTCCGTCGCACCAGCCGCGGAAGCCTTGACTTCCTCGGGGCTGAGCGGCTCTACCTTCTTGTCGACCGCGTTTACGGGGTCGGTAAGCTGCGATGGGGTGAGCTTCCAGTCGGTGAGGGATTCTTCGCCGAGTCCGAACCTGATCGTGAGCTTGTTGATCTCTTCGAGCCTTCCCGGCTTCGGCCCCGGCTCCTGGATCATCTTGAGCTCTTTAAGAAGCTCTACGGTCTTCGGGTCCCTTTCGAAGGGCTGTCCGACCTTGCCCTTGTAGAACATGGTTTCGAACGGGGGGCGTCCCCTGGTGCCGCCGCCGTCGAGGCTCTCGGACGGATAACCTACGGTCATCAGCCAGCAGAATACATATGACGGGGGAAGATTGAATTTGTCCTTAACGTTACGCCTTGCGCCGCCGCTTGCACCGTTGAGGCAGCAGCCGAGCCCGAGGGACGTAGCAGTGAGGATCGAGTTCTGTATTGCGTTACCGAGGTCGATGCAAGCGAGTCTGTGAAGAACGAAATCCGGCAGAATCGCGGGGAGCGGGAAGAGCCTGTTTACGCGCTCGTATTCCCAGCCGTGGGCTTTGTCGAGAGCACCCGTCCTCATGAGGTCGTGGAGCTGCTGTCCCTGCGTATCGTACGCCGACAGATCATAACACCAGAAAACAAGTATCGGAGCCATCTGCGTGGTGATCTGGCTCCAGTCGGAGATGAATTCCCAAATCTCCGGGTCTTCGTCCCTGTAAACGACGATAGCCCTCTGCCCGTTGAAGTTACCGGCAGAAGGGGCAATCCTCGAAGCCTCGAGCATCGCCTGTATTTTCCATCTTTCGACGGGTTTATTCGGTTCGTACCACCTGATTGACCTCCTTAGACCTATAGATTCGAACGTATTTAACGGATGTACGTCGCCGGCCTGTGGGAGATCGTCACTTATTAGTTGACTCATTTCGGCCTCCTGTGTCCTATGTATTTGGTTTCTTACCAGACAATGAACCATATTATTATTTCCGAAAAAAAAAGTCAAGTAATTCGCACTTTAAACGTTGTTTTCGAGTTAAAAAATACGTCCCTTCCGCCGGCCCCCGAAACGCAGGGTGCAGGACGGGCGCCGGGGCGGCGGCAAGCGCACCCGGAAAGGAGATTCCGAAAGCCCCCGAGAGGCGGGATATATTTGCCGAGGCCGGGTTGAAAACCGGCTAACCGATTACTATTATTAGGATAACGGCTCTTAATTTTCAGCCGCAAATCCAACCGTGGAGACCAAATAACCTATGAAATTCGACAAGTTAACCATCAAGGCGCAGGAGGCGATTTCGGAAGCGCAGGCCCTTGCGCGTGAAAACAGCAACCAGGTGATCGACATTCCGCACGTTCTGGAAACCCTTTTGGCCGAGGGCAGCATACCGTCGCAGATACTCGGCAAGCTCGGCGTAAACGTGAACACGCTGAGGGAGATCGCGAGGAGAGAGGTCGGCAGGCTGCCGAAGGTGCAGGGAGAGGACGACCAGGTTTATCTCAGCCGCGAGCTCAGCAAGGCGTTCAACACGGCCGAAAAGGAGGCCAAGTCGCTCGGGGACGAATACACGAGCACGGAGCACCTATTTCTGGGGATAGTCGCCGACGCGACGGGCGAGCTCAGGAACGAATTCAAACGGCTCGGCGTAACGCGGGACAGCGTGCTGAACGCCATGAAGGAAGTGAGGGGCGGCCAGAACGTCACCAGCCAGTCGCCCGAGGACACGCTCCAGTCGCTGAAGCAGTACGGCCGCGACTTCACCGAGCTCGCGCGCGAGGGGAAGATCGACCCCGTCATCGGGAGGGACGAGGAAATAAGGCGCGTAATACAGGTTCTGTCCCGTAGGACGAAGAATAACCCCGTCCTCATCGGCGAGCCGGGCGTCGGCAAGACGGCGATAGTCGAGGGGCTCGCCCAGAGGATAGTGAACGGGGACGTCCCCGAGGGACTCAAGAATAAAAAGCTCATAGCGCTCGACATCGGGGCGCTTATAGCCGGCGCAAAGTATAGGGGACAGTTCGAGGAGAGACTTAAAGCTGTACTTAAGGAAGTCACCGAATCCGCCGGCCAGATAATACTTTTTATCGACGAGATACACACCGTCGTCGGCGCGGGAGGCTCGGAGGGGGCAATGGACGCCTCGAACATGCTCAAGCCCGCGCTGGCCAGGGGCGAGCTCCACTGCATAGGGGCCACGACGCTCGACGAGTACAGGAAATATATAGAGAAGGACGCCGCGCTCGAAAGGCGTTTCCAGCAGGTGTACGTGGGCGAGCCGTCCGTCGAGGAGACGATATCCATCCTCCGCGGGCTCAAGGAGAAGTACGAGGTGCATCACGGGGTCAAGATAAAGGACGAGGCGCTGATCGCGGCCGCGGTCCTTTCGAACCGTTACATCACGGCGCGTTTCCTCCCGGACAAGGCGGTGGACCTCATAGACGAGGCGGCGGCGAAGCTCAAGATGGAGATAGACTCCCTCCCGGCGGAGATCGACGACGTCCAGAGGCGCATAATGCAGCTCGAGATCGAGCGCGAGGCGCTTAAGAAGGAGAAGGACCCTTCATCCCGGGAGAGGCTCTCGGAGATCGAAAAGAGTATCGCCGACCTGAAGGAGGAGTCCGACACCTTAAGGGCGCAGTGGTCCCGGGAGAGGGAGCACATCTCCGAAATGAGAAAGATAAAGGCCGAGATAGACCAGCTCCGCTCGGATGCAGAGATAGCGCAGAGGAAGGGCGATTTGTCCACGGCGTCGGAGCTACTTTACGGGAGGCTCCCCGACCTTAACAAGAAGCTCGACGAGCTAGGGAAGGAGCTCGCCGAGATACAGAAGGGAAAGCAGATGCTGAAGGAGGAGGTGGACGCCGAGGACATCGCAGCCGTCGTCTCGAAGTGGACGGGCGTCCCGGTATCGAAGCTCCTCGAAGGCGAGGTCGAAAAGCTGATACACATGGAGGATAACCTCCATCTCCGCGTCGTCGGGCAGGAAGACGCAATCACCGCAGTGTCGAACGCTCTCAGGCGGTCGCGTGCGGGGCTGTCGGACCCGAACAGGCCGATAGGATCGTTCCTCTTCCTCGGGCCGACGGGCGTCGGAAAGACGGAGCTCGCGAGGGCGCTCGCCGAGTTCATGTTCGACGACGAGCACGCGATGATACGAATCGACATGAGCGAGTACATGGAGAAGCACACCGTCGCGAGGCTGATAGGCGCGCCTCCGGGGTACGTCGGGTACGAGGAAGGCGGGCAGCTGTCGGAGGCCGTCAGGAGACGCCCCTATGCCGTCATACTCTTCGACGAGATAGAGAAGGCGCACCCGGACGTGTTCAACGTGCTCCTCCAGGTCCTGGACGACGGTCGCCTGACGGACGGACAGGGACGGACGGTGGACTTCAAGAACACGATCATCATCATGACGTCCAACCTCGGGAGCGACATCATAAGGGAATACATAGACAGGCCCGCGACTATGGAAGACAGGGTCATGGAGCTCCTTCGCGCGACGTTCAGGCCGGAGTTCCTTAACCGTATCGACGAGACGATAATCTTCAAGCCGCTCGGGATGGAGCAGATCGAGAAGATCGTCGATATTCAGCTTGAGCATCTGAAGAAGAGGCTGGCCGAGAGGAAGATCACCCTCGACCTTACGCCCGAGGCGAAGAAGGTCGTCTCCGAGCAGGGGTACGACCCGGTGTTCGGGGCGAGGCCGCTCAAGAGGACGATACAGAAGATGATACAGGACCCGCTGGCGACGGAGATACTGCGCGGCACCTTCAAGGAAGGCGACCACGTGGTCGTGGACGTCGGGAAGGACAACGAGCTTATTTTGACGAAAGAGGTGGGCTCGCAGTCGGGCGGGAAGAAAGAGAAGAAGGAAAGCCGGTTGAATTGAGAATGATACGGGCGCTCCCTCGGAGACGGGGGAGTGCCTATCTACAGTTAAATTGATTTATTCTTAAAACAGTATTAATCTAATCTCACTATCGTTATTTAACTAACCTCGACTAACAGGACGCAAAAAAGGAAATACTCCCAAATACAATCATGAAAATCATCAAAATTGTGAGCTTTCTAGTTGCACCTGGAAAATCTATTGAAGATGCTGATCCAAGTAAAGGTACGGAAATACCTTTGACTGGTAGCTTATACAACATGCTGTCAGAGGTTTTCGAAAAATCTCATGATGAATGCAACACACCAATTCGTTTTAAAATGAGCGCCAGCAATGGTCAAACAAACCCCGTTAGAGAACACTTAATATCCATAATGCGAAACCCAGAGCTTGCAAGTGTACGGCATCTGGCCGATCGGTTAAGAGATTATACAACCAGAAAATCCGGTTTGGGACTGCTATTTGTCGTAGTTGGCATAGAAAGCGAGTTGAAAAAAATTGTTATTTCGCGATTTCCTGCAGATCAAGGAATTCTTGCTGAGACACAGGGTGATGACTTAGAGATAGAATTTGTCGAACAAATATTTATGAAAAGCTCTCGGACATATAAATCTGCAGTATATGAAGGAGTTTCATTTGACTCCGATTTTTGGACTGGTTTTGTGGTAGATAAACAATTAAGCCTTCAACACAGTGATATTGCTCAATATTGGATACATGATTTCTTAAATTCTGATTTTCGGACTACACCAAAAGCTGGAAGCAAACGTATAGCACTTGCTTTAAAAGATGCTACGAATAAAGCAACAGATTTGAAAGTTAAAGATCAGATTATAACTTCAACCAAAATGCTACATAATTTAGCTGGAAAAAATATTTCAATTGGTTCTATCGTACGACGATTCAACTTACCTGATGAAGTAAAGGATATTATTTTTGATGAAGTTGGTAACACCGATCTTTTGCATGATGAGTTTATACTCGATTTAGATGAGTTCCAAAAATATATCAAGTATACGAGTATAGAGCTTGATAAAGGGCAAATTATTACAGCGCCGTCTGAGATCTTTGACGATTGTATAAAAAAAGAAAAGCTCGAAGAGAAAAACAATATCTATCGATTCAGTACAGAAGGTGAAATCATTGATGAAAAAATAAAAGGGAAGAAGTAATGACTAAAGCAGAACTTCTTACACAATATAAAGAAAGATATGTGTCCTTGCAAAAATTAGCATGCAAAATGGAACAATATCTCATTGACATAGTAAAGGATTATCCGCGAATTGATCGAGTATCAGCTAGGGCTAAGTCTCCAGACAGCTATCTAAAGAAAGCTTTGAAAACCAAAGATGATGGTGAGTTGAAATATGATGAGCCGATACACCAAATACAAGACCAATTAGGCGCCAGAATTATTACATATTATGTGTGTGATATAAAACCAATCTGTGAGTTGGTAGAAGATTATTTTGGACCAATTGAATCAAAAAAAATTCAACCTGAATCACATGACAAATTTGGATATGAAGGACAACATTATATCTTAATATGGCCTGTAGATGTATTTATTAACCATATTCCTAAGAAACATATTCCTACAGCTTTCGAGCTCCAAATTAAGACCTTATTTCAACATTCTTGGAGTGAAACCAATCACGATTTAGGTTATAAACCAGAAGAAGAGTTAGATAGAGATCAACTAAGAAAAATTGCTTTTACTGCAGCGCAAGCTTGGGGCGCAGACCAAATATTGAATGAGCTGTTTATGGAATGTTCAAAAGCCAAATAGGAGGACTATTTGTAACTGCATGACTGAATCTACTTACAAACAGAGGGAAATAAAGTCTATTGTAGACTATGTTGCATTGGTAATGGAACAAAAATCCGAAGCAGAGAAATTAGGTAATATGTCCGACCTTCTATTTCGCGGACAAAGAAGAGATTGGGAATTACTGCCGAGATTAGGACGACTGTCATTACGGGGTGAAATCAATAATATTGAAAAGTTAATCCTTGAAGAATTCAAACGTACAAGTTTACCTTTGACAGAATTCAAACCAGAAAATGACTGGGATGTTTTAGCTCTAGCACAACATCATGGATTACCCACTAGGCTTTTAGACTGGACCTACAGCGCTTTAGCAGGACTTTGGTTTGCCGTCAATGAAACTCCATCAAAAGACAAGAATGGGAAAGAAGAACCAGGAGTTGTCTGGATACTCAAAGCTCAAGTTGAAGATTTCAAATTGGAAACATCTGATACAAACCCACTTTCAAATTATACGACAAAGATTTATCGATCGAAAATTGTAAGTCGAAGAATTTCAGCCCAAAGTGGTGTATTCACTGTCCATAAAATTAATAGCAATGGAAAAATGATTAAACTACATAAACACAGCAAATATTCTTCAAAACTACTGAAGATTATGATCCTGCCACAATATTTTTCTAAGCTCAGAAAAGATTTGAATATCTTAGGAGTTAATAGCTCGATGGTATTTCCGGATTTGGATGGGCTATGCAAACATTTAAAATGGAGATATTCATATTTTGATGATGAAAGCAAAAAAGATAAAGATGAAACACAGCTTGTATATTAAATAGCCCTTTATAAATTCAGGAAATTGATGTGACTATCGAGTCTACGACTTCGATGGGATTCTCGGCTTCGGTGATTGCGCAGTCTATGACAAGGTAGTCCGCGCCGGCGGCGACGGCTGCGGCGGGAGTGGTGACGCGTTTCTGGTCGTGTGACGCCGTGCCAAGCCCCAACTTGTACGTCTCAGCGAGACAACTTATAATTAAGGTTATAGGTGAGTTATGACGACGAAAGAAAAAATCATCGCTGAAATCGACAAGATACCTGAAAGGTATCACCAGAAGCTTTATAGCCTGATCAAGCAGTTCGAGACCGAAACGGAAGGGAACGCCAAGTCCGAACATAACCTGCTTGCACGCCTGAGACAGGTAAAAATAGAGGCTCCGTCCGATTTTTCCACGAAGCTCGACATATACGACCTCGACCGCAAAGATGCCGAATAAGATCTTTGTCGATACCTCCTTCGTAATCGCCCTTGTAAACCGGAACGATCAGTATCACGAAGCGGCAATACGTCTGTCGCACAACCTGGAAAGCGCGGCCCTGCTAACCAGCAGCGGAGTGCTGCTCGAAATTGGAAACGGGCTCGCCAAGAGATACAGGGATAGCGCTATTGAAATAATCGATTTATTTCTAAGCGCCGACAATATAGAGATTATCGCAATCGACGAAAAATTGTTTATCGCCGGGCTCATGAACTATAAGAAATATTCGGATAAGAATTGGGGCCTAGTCGATTGCATATCGTTTGCTATCATGCGTGAACATGGCATCGAAGAGGTCCTGACGTTCGACTACGATTTCGAACAGGCAGGCTTCACTGTATTGCATGACTGAGGTGAAGACGGATTGCTTCGTCGCTGCGCTTCTCGCAATGATAGATTAAGACTGGATTCCCGATACAAGTTTTGATACTAAAGGTGGTAAGTTGTGAGCGGTACTAGATAAACGTTTGCGCGGTAAGGTAACGGCGTCCGATTCCTCACTTGCTCGGAATCGTTGGGAATGACAGCATAGTGTATTTCCACAGCAAAAGAAATTAAAGCGAGATGCTGAATCGAGTTCAGCATGACGGATCAAAGAATAAAGATTCCTCGCATTCACTCGAAATGACAAAAGATGAGATCCTGAATTGATCCCGGATCGAGTCCGGGACATGGTTCAGGATGACGGATTAAAGATTTCAGGAGATTGAGGAAACTATCGAGTCTACGACTTCTATCGGATTCTCGGCTTCGGTGATTGCGCGGCCGATGACGAGGTAATCCGAGCCGGCTGCTACCGCTGCGGCCGGCGTGGTGACGCGCTTCTGGTCGTGTGACGCCGTGCCCGGGCGTATGCCTGGGGTGACGAGCGTGAACCTGTCGCCGAATTCCTTCCGCAGCATCTCGACCTCCATACCGGAGCAGACGAGCCCCCCTACCCCGGCCTTGTCGGCCAGCGCGGCGAGCCGGAGAACCTGGTCCCTCGTGGTGGAGTCAATCCCGATACCTTTCAGGCTCTCGTCGTCGTGGCTCGTCAGCACCGTTACGGCGAGGATGAGCGGCTTTTTTCTATGGTGCTTTTCGGCCTCGTCGGCGGCTGCTTCTTCCGCGGCCTTCATCATGTCGAGCCCGCCGAGGGCGTGAATCGTGAACATGCTGACGCCGTAGCGGACGGCCTGGCGGGCGGAGTGCTCGACGGTGGACGGGATGTCGTGGAACTTGAGGTCGAGGAATACTTCCGCGCCCATGTCGCGGAACTCCTTTATTCCGATGGGGCCTTCGTCGAGGAAGAGTATAGGGCCGACCTTGAACGTCTTTATCCTGTGGCGGAGGTTCTCGACCCAGACCTTGGCAATCCTGAGCTCGGAGAAATCGAGCGCGAGGATGATCCGTTCGTGGGGTTTCAGTTCGGGCCTAGACATGTCGAATTTAAGTATAAACTACGAGAGCAGCGGTTCTACTTCCTTTACGACTTCTTCGAGCTTCACGTTCCGCGACCCGCCTGTTCTCCTGATTTTAAGCTCGGCCTCGCCTTCCTTTATCGTCCTCGGGCCGACCGCCACCTGCACGGGTATGCCTATGAGCTCGGCGTCCTTGAACTTAAACCCGGGGCCGACGTCCCTGTCGTCGATTATGGCTTCGTAGCCTTTCGCTTTGATCTCTTCGTAAATCTTTTCGGAGGCGGCCATGATCTCCGGGTCCTTCACCTTGAGCGGAAGCACCGTCACCTGGAACGGGGCGAGCGCCGGCGGCCATATCATGCCGCTCTCGTCGTGGTTCTGCTCGATGGCTGCCGCCACTGTCCTTCCGATGCCTATGCCGTAGCAGCCCATGATGAACGGTTTTTCCTTGCCGTCCTGATCGACGAACGTCGCGTTCATGGCCTCGGAATATTTCGTGCCGAGCATGAACACGTGACCGACCTCGATGCCCCGCGTCGAAACGAGGGTGCCTTCCTTGCACTGGGGGCACCTGTCGCCGTCGGCCGCCACCCTGATGTCGGCGAATTCCTTTACGTCGTAGTCCCTCCCGAGGACGACGTTTACGAGGTGGTAGTCGCCCTTGTTAGCGCCCGTGACGGACGGGCCCATGGCCGAGACGGACTTGTCGGCGATGACGCGAATCTTTAGCCCGACCGGGCCGCTGAATCCCATCGTACCGCCCGTGACCTCGCGAATCCTGTCGGGCGTGGCGAGCTCGACGATCTCGGCCCCGAGGGCCTTCCGGAGCTTCGTGAGGCTGAGCTCGGCGTCGCCCCTTACGAGGGCGGCCATTGCCGTGCCGTCGGCCTCGACTATCATCGTCTTGATGAGGTCGGACGGTTTTACGCTGAGGAATTTCGCCACTTCCTCGACTGTCTTGAGGTTTGGCGTGTGGACTTCTTCCATAGTCTTGGAGCCGTCGGGCGTCTTTACGCCCTCTGTGTGCCAGTCTATCTCGGCCAGCTCGAGGTTGGCGGCGTAACCGCACTTGCCGCAGCTCATCACGACGTCCTCGCCCGTAGGGGCCAGCACCATGAACTCGTGCGAGAAGCTGCCGCCTATGTTGCCCGTGTCGGCGAGAACGGCCCTGAACTCGAGACCGCACCTTTCGAATATGCGCGTGTAGGCGTCGTACATGAGCTGATAGGATTTCTCCGCGCCTTCGACGGAAGCGTCGAAGCTGTAGGCGTCCTTCATTATGAACTCGCGTGCGCGCATGACGCCGAAGCGGGGGCGTATCTCGTCGCGGAATTTTGTTTGTATCTGGTAGAGGTTGACCGGGAGCTGCTTGTAGGAGCTGACGTCGCGCCTGACGATGTCCGTCACGACCTCTTCGTGCGTCGGCCCGATGCAGAATTCGCGCTCGGCCCTGTCCTTGAAGCGGAGGAGCTCCTTGCCGTAGTAATCCCAGCGCCCGCTCTCTTTCCAGAGCTCGGCCGGGACGACGGCGGGCATCAGTATCTCGATGGCCCCCGCCCTGTTCATCTCCTCGCGGACGATGTTCTCGACCTTGGTGATGCACCGGAGGCCGAGGGGGAGGTAGTTGTAAACGCCTGCCGCGACCTTCCTTATCATCCCCGCGCGTATCATGAGCTTCTGGCTCACGACCTCGGCGTCGGAAGGGTCTTCTTTCAGTGTCGGTATGAAGTAGTTCGAGTATCTCACGTTAGCCGAATAAATTACCGATTCCGGAGATTAAATGCAATATCGCCCGATATTAAGCGCCGCCGGAATAATGCAGATTCCGATTGACCACAGGCACGGCAGCGGGTTATCCTATTTCACTGAATCCGCCGCTTCGGCGGGGCCCCGCGGCTCTCTGCCGTATTGCAGATTGTTCAGCCACATTGACGGAGGGATTGATGGATTTCAACACCGGTATATTCGAGACGTTCTCAAAGGGCGGATTCTTCATGTATCCGATACTCCTTAGCTCAGTAATCGGGCTCGGGATATTCCTTCAGAAGATGTGGACCCTCCGGCCACGGAGGGTCATCCCGGATAACTTCCTCGGGCAGCTCTACAGGATGCTGGCGCAGGGGAAGCTGACCGAAGCGGAAGCTTTCGCGAGGGCCAACGATTCATCGGCGGCGAGGATTGCGGTGGCGGCGCTGGAAGACGCGGACAAGCCCGAGGACGACCTTGCCGAGAGCATCGAAGAGGCCGGGAGGAAGGAGGCGCTCGACCTGCTGAGATACATCGAGGGTCTAGGCGCTATAAGTAACGTCGCAACGCTGCTCGGGCTCCTGGGAACGATCTCCGGTATGATCAAGATATTCGACGTCATTTCCCTAAAGCCGGTAGTCAATCCGCCGGAGCTCGCCGGCGGCATATCCGAAGCGCTTTACACGACGGCGTTCGGGCTTATGGTCGCCATACCGGCGTTTATTGCGTACAAGTACGCAACCGGCAAGGCCGACGAGCTAATAGCGCTCATGGAAGAGGAAGGCAGGAGGATGCTCGAATATATCACTAACGCGAAGGAGCGCGCACTCGTCCGGGCCGAGAGCACGAGGGATATACTCAGATGAAATTCAAGCCCGTAAAGAAATCCAAGTCGGCGGGCGGCGCGATAGACCTGACGCCCATAGTGGACGTGGTTTTCAACCTGCTCATCTTCTTCGCCGTGACGCTCAGCTTCGCGGCGACGTCGGGCGGTATAAACGTGAAGCTGCCGTCGGCGAGCTCCGCCGACCCTGTCGAGACGGAGGAGATCACCGTCAACCTGACGGAGGACGGGAAGCTGTTCTATAACGACACGAGCGTCGATCTCGCGGGCCTTGCGGAAAAGCTCAAGGAAGTCAAAAACAAGGAATCCATCATTATTATAAGGGCCGACAGTACCGTGCCCCACGGAAAGGTCGTTCAGGTTATGGACACCGTAAAGTCGGAGGGGCTCAGCAAGATCGCCATTGCAGTCGACCAGGCGCCCCCGCCGGATACGACAAATAATAAATAGCCGAAAAGCCGGGAGTCCGGGATCCCCCCTGCCCTTCCAAAGCAATATCTTCAATTCGGACGGCCCGTTACAGGCATCACGCGTTCTTCTTATTCAATAACTATATAATTATCGGAATACCCTTTACAGCCTTACCCAATTATTCTATAATACGATAACTAATATATTATAGATTGTTGTTTCTTGAGGAATCACGATAGACGATTATACAAAAACATCTTTATAGAGGAGGGTATTCATGAGAGTACTGAGGGTATTGGCAGTATCGCTTCTGTTTGTGTTCACTGGTATCGGAATCGTAGGGGGATGCGGCGGTGGAGGCGGAGGAGGGGGCCAGCCTACTGACGCCCCTCCGACAACCCCGCCCACGGCCCCGCCGACTGCTCCACCGACAGCGCCGCCTACGGCACCGCCGACCGCGTGCCAGGTGCCGCCGCTCAACACCAATTTCTCCAATCTTCTGTATATCTTTATAGACGAGCCAAACAATATCGTCATCGGTGTAACGTCCGACGGAGAGACTGTCGCGATAGCGGCTGCGGATATCATTGAGGACCCGCTTATTATCGCCCTTGGAGCAATACCTGTAAGTGCTGACCTTGCACTCATAGATGTTGCGATTGTTGAGGACCTGGTATTCGATGCATCCGGAGACGGTGTGCGACTGGATAACGGCAGTGTATTCCAGGTAAACGACCTTATCGTAGGTAATGTCGTTTTTGATTTCGACATGGAGGGAGAATGCGACAGTATAGAGTCACTCGACGTTTCTTCTTCCAATACCTTGAGAGGACTGGCTACGGAGCTGTCTCAGACCAGGGGGTTCATAACGGGAGAATCGGGAATAATTACCGATTATGCAATAAACGTGTTAAACAACGGCGAATAACTCACCCGGTTATGCCCATTCTGCGGGCCGTCTCGCTCCCTGGGGCGGCCCGTTTTTTATACTGTGGGCAGAGAGGGTTTCCGGAGCGCGCCGGACGTGGAGGATAACTATAAAGAAAAGATGAAAGATAGATCTCTCACTGTTTTAATTTGAGGTACTTCCGAGCCGTACCAGATATGCTTTCTTGCAATCGGCTCAGGGCGTCCGATTCCTCGCTCGCTCGAAATCGTTGTTCGAGATGACAAAGCAAAAACTGGATTCCCGATTAAGACATTCGGGAATGACAAATATGTGGAGATTCCTCGCTCGCCCGGAATTGTTGGGAGTGACACACACGTAGTGTGTTTCTCGACGTAGCGAATTCCCAGGTTCTAGGTATCTGAAGCGCGGCAAGTGGTAATAGCAACGGCACTGCCACCTCGATTGGCTGCGGACACAGTCCGCCGATTTCCTGCAGGCGTGGCCTGCGCCGGATTGACACGGTGTGAAATCTTATGTAGCTTAGCCGTTCTAAATACCGCTAGCCAGAAGACGCCTGATTGAAATACCTTTCGTTCATTAATTCGTTCATCACGAGCCTGTTCACGCTCTGGATAATTCTCTTTTCGGCAGTCGCCTTTTACGCCCCCTCCCCTTTCGCCGGCCTTTCGGGGCTGATAGTGCCCGTGCTCGGGGTGATAATGTTCGGCATGGGAATGACGCTCAGGGTCGAGGATTTCAGGCGTATGCTGAAAAGGCCGAGGGACGTCGGGGTAGGCGTCGCGGCGCAGTACGGCATCATGCCGGTTACGGGATTCGTCCTCGCAGAGGCGTTCAAGCTCGACCCCACGCTCGCCGCGGGCGTCATACTCGTCGGCTCGTGCCCGGGCGGCACGGCGTCGAACGTGATTACTTACCTTGCGCGCGGGGACGTCGCGCTCTCCGTGACGATTACCTCGGCCACGACGCTCATGGCGCCGCTCATGATCCCGGCGTTCATGTATCTCTTCGCCGGAAAGTGGATAGACGTCCCGGCCTCGGGGCTCTTCGTATCGACCGTGAAAATCATACTGGTGCCAGTGGCCCTGGGCGTCGTAGCACGCACACTGCTCAGGGACAGGATCGAATATGTTCTGCCGGTGCTTCCGGCATTGTCCGCGATAGCCATAGTGTTTATAGTTGCCGTAATAGTCGCGGCCAACGCGGGCTCGATCGCGAGCGTGGGGGCGGAGGTCGCGCTGATCGTCGTCATCCACAACGCCGCCGGCCTCGTGCTCGGGTATTTCGCGGCGCGGCTTTCGGGCATGGACGTCAAGAGCGCGAGGGCGGTGTCCGTGGAGGTCGGCATGCAGAACTCGGGCCTGGCGGTCGCGCTCGCGAACATGCATTTCGGGGCGCTGGCGGCGCTCCCGGGGGCCGTGTTCAGCGTATGGCATAACATATCGGGCTCGGCCATAGCGTGGTGGTGGAGGCGTAGCCCGGCCGGGGACGGCAGCGGCGCATGAGCACAGGCACGGTTAAAAGGGGCGGGACGAAATTCCCGCTGGCCGGGTATTTATTCCTCGTTGGGACGGCGCTCTTCACCGCGCTGTCGTACGTGTTCGGACGGGCGATAGACAGGAGCTTCGATCCTTTTCTCATAACGTTCTTCTGGTTCGCCGGTGCGTTCGTGTGCTCCATTTTCGTCGTGATGGCGATACCGTCGCAGAGGGCCGAGATAAAGCACCTTCCGAAATATACGAAGATATTCATTTACAGCTCGGTGCTGACCGCCATAGGGGCCGCGCTCTGGATATCGTCGATAAAGACCATCGGCATACCGCTGACGTCGTTTCTGATGAAGGCGCAGACGCTTTTCTCGCTCCTACTCGGAATGATATTCCTCGGGGAGAGGCTCAACAAGGGGGAGACCGTCGGCATCGTCATAACCGTAGCGGGCGGGATAGTGGTCGCGTACCAGAGGGACTTTACGCTGCTGATGGGGACCCTTACGGCGCTCGGCGCGGCGTTCTTTTATTCGTGCCTGTCGTTTAGCGTGAAGAAGGTCGGGCAGGAGCTCAACATGCTGACGGTCGCCAACATGAGGGCGCTCGGCGTAGCGATATGCCTCCTCATCTACATACTGGCTGTCGGCACGTACAGGACGCCCGGGCCGGTGGACATGATATACATGGCGCTCGGCGGCATCACGGGGGCATACATCGCCAAGGCGTGCCAGTTCCAGGCGATAAAGATGATAGACGTTTCACGGACGACCGCGGTTCTCCCGCTCGAAAGCCTGTTCGTCGTCCTCCTCTCTTACTTCATATTCCACGAGATACCGTCAGTGATAAAGCTCCTCGGCGGGGCGGCGATCATAACGGGCGTCATATTCCTCGTCATATTCAGGGGCAAAAAGCCCGACGACCTGGGCGAGGGGGAATGAGTCTCTGTCAATCTAAAGTTTATTAGGATTGTCTTTGAGTTTATAGGCGGCCCAGTCGATTACCGCGGCCACCATTAAACCGTCGTCGTTGTCGATATATTGTTTGAAATGATCCCTTAAAGCGGCTGCAGATGTATCACTATGGCGAAAACACCATTCGGACTTCAGCGTCTTGATAGCGCCGAAGCGTTCAAGCTCTTCGGTAAGACGCGGATAATCTTTATCCTTTCTGAGATCGTAGCTCAAAAAATACAAGGCCATTTAGTTTCCTCCAAAAGACAAATAACCGGCGCCTGATTCATTTATCCGCCTGTTAGGAAGAGAAAGCAAGTCTGATTAAAGTCCGACAACCGAAAAGTGCAATTAAGACCGTTATTGGACTATCCGGTGTGAACCACTCGGTGTTAGGCCGGGGGGAGTTTTATAAGGCTCAGGAAGGCATATGCGCCGCAGGCGAGTATGAGTATTCCCGTAATCTTGTTTATGAGGACGAGGTTCCTTTCGCTGAGGCGTCCCCGGAGATGTGCTATAAAATAGCAGAGCCCGGTCCAGAGAATGAAGCACCCGGTGAATATGCCCGCGACTAGGATGGAGGCAGTCCTGTAGTAGTCGGCGGGCTCCGTGATCCCGAGAATGGCGAACAGGGCCAGTATCGAGAGTATGACCATGGGGTTTGAAAGCGTCAGCAGGAGCGCGGAGCTGAAGTTGCCGAAGTGGCTCCTCCCGGGCCTGCCGGGGTCGAGCGAGCGCGGCCGCGAAAAGTAGACCCTTATACCGAAGACGAGAAGTATGACGCCGCCTATGACGTGCACCCACACCTCGTGGCTCATAAGGAAATCGGATACGAATGTAAGGCTGAATGCGACTATGATGCCGTATACGGCGTCGCCGGCGGACGCGCCGAGGCCGGAAAGTATACCCACCCCTCTCCCCCTGTTGATCGTGCGCTGAACGACGAGCGCCCCTACCGGGCCGATTGGGGCCGTGATGATTATCCCGATGACTATGCCTTTTATGAAATACACTAAATCCATTTGTAAAGGGCTTTAATATACACGGAAAATCCGGCTTTCGCCCGCACCTCGTGCAAAGCGCCGGACATGCCTTTGGAAAGCCGTAGGGATACCGCCGGCGCGGCGCACGGGCTACCCTTCCTTCGCCCCTGAAATTATGCCGCGAAGGGTTTTGAGCAGCGTTTCGGCCGTGTAGGGCTTGGACAGGAAAACGTCCTGGCCCTGAGCATACGATTCGGCCATTCTCGACGCCTCCTTGAAGCCGCTCACGAATATGACCCTGACCCCGGGGTCTATTCGTCTGAGCGCCCTTATGCTCATCTGGCCGTCCATAATGGGCATCGTCATATCCATTATTATTACCTTTACATTGTCTCTGTTAACGGAATAGATGGACACGGCCTCGGCCCCGTCGGAAGCAGTGAGGGCCTTGTAGCCGTACGTTTCGAGCGTCGAGCGCGTAATCTCGCGGATGGAAGCCTCGTCGTCGACGACGAGCACGGTCTCTCCTTTCCCGAGCGGTATGTCCTCGGACCGCATCTGCTCGACGGACCTCGTTTCAGAGGTCTCTACAGCCGGGATATATATCCTGAACGTGGTTCCCTTGCCGGGCTCGCTGTAGACGTGAATGAAGCCGCCGTGGTCCTTTACGATGCCGAACGATGTGGAGAGCCCGAGACCCGTCCCCTTGCCCGGATCTTTCGTCGTGAAGTAGGGCTCGAATATTTTTTCTATGAGGGCGGGCGGGATTCCCTCGCCGTTGTCGGATACGGTTATGGCTATGTAGGGGCCCGTGACGGCGTCGACGTTCATCTTCGCATAATTTTCGTCTATGATGAGGTTCTCGCCGGAAATTTCGAGCGTGCCGCCTTCGGGCATGGCGTCGCGGGCGTTTACGCAGAGGTTCATCAGGACCTGATGAAGCTGTGTGAAATCGCCCATGACGTTCCAGAGGTCTCTCGGGAAATTAGTGCGGAATTCTATCGATTTCGGGAAGGCTTCCTTCACCATTTTTTCTATTTCGTGGACGATGTGCCTGACCTGGAGGATCGTGCGCTCGCCTTCCTGGCCGCGGGCGAACGAAAGGACCTGCTTTACGAGGTTGCTCCCCCGCTCGGTGCTCGATTCGAGCGTGTCGATGAGCCTCTGGGATTTTTCGTCGGGGAATCTCATGCGGAGTATCTGGAGGGCCATGAGTATCGGCTGAAGGACGTTGTTGAGGTCGTGGGCTATGCCGCCGGCGAGTGTGCCTATGCTCTCCATGCGCTGGGCGCGGAGGAGCTGCGCCTCGAAGCGCTTTTTCTCGGTGATGTCGCTCGTGACGGCGAGTATGGACTTGGGATTGCCGTGGTCGTCGGTAACGAGCGTAAGGCGGCATTCGACGATTATGCTTTTCCCGTTTTTCGTCGCCTGCTGCATCTCGCCCTTGTAGTGCCCGAACTCGTTCAATATCCTGTGGGCCTCGACGAATTCGGGACACGAGCCGTCGAAAAGCAGGTCGGTGACGCTCTTTCCTATGACCTCGTCGCTCTCCCAGCCGTAAATACGCTCCGCCCCCTTGCTCCAGAAGAGTATGCGGTGATCGAGGTCGCGGACGGTTATGGCGTCGGATGCGATGTCGAGGAGAGCGGCCTGCTCGGCTATACGGCTTTCGGCGCTCTTTCGCTCGGTGATGTCGACGGCCGCGCCGCCGACCATGACTATTTCTTCGTGCTTGTCGAGTATGGGGAATTTGCTCGCGAGCCAGTAGCCGATCCCGGACGGCGTCGGCATGATTTGAATCGTCTGAAGCGGCTCTCCGGTTTCGATGACTATCCTGTCGTTTTCCTTGAACTGGGAAGCCACGGCCGGAGGCCATATCTCGTCGTCCGTTTTGCCCACGTAGTCGACGTCCCTGCCGATTATGGCCTGGAGTGAATCGTTCACGTATATATACCGCCCTTCGGCGTCTTTCATGAACGCTACGCCCGGGAGGTTGTGCATGAAGAGAGCGAACCTTCGCTCGCTTTCGCTAAGCGCCTCAACCTTCTGCGCGTTGTTTATGGCGACCCCTATCTGCTGGGCGACGTTTTCAAGGAGCTTGAGGTCGTCCTCGTCGAATACGTTCTTTTCGTCGGAATAGATATTCAGGCTGCCGACCGTCTTTCCCTCGGACCGGATGGGCATGGAGACGTAGCTCTTCGTTCCGGCCTCTTTCATCGCCGGCGTGAGGTATTCGTCGTTCTCGGCGTCGGGGACGTATACGTGCCTGTTTTCGCGCACGGTGCGCCAGACTATACCCACGCCCCGCGGCAGGTGCCTGACCTCGCTTACATACCTGTCGTCGTATCCTTCGCACGCCTTGAGCTCGGCGTCTTTATCCACGAAGTATATATCGACGTGCTTTGCGGAATCGATGTTGTCGCTCATCGTCCGGACGGCGTTGTCGAGGACGTCCTGGAGATTGATGGACTGGTGCACGGCCTTCGTAACCGTGTTGATTATGGTTTCGTAGCGGTTTTTCTTCGAGAGGTAATCGAGGTTGTCCCGGAGCGTATTCCACACCCTTTCGAGCTCGTGGCGCTCTTCGGCTTCGCGGAGGGCGCGCTCTATCGCCGGGACGAGGCGGGCGAGCTTGTCCTTGAGTATATAGTCGGTGGCCCCGTTCTTGAGCATGTCCACCGCGCGTTCTTCTCCGAGCGAGCCGGAGACGAATATAAAGGGCAGCTCCGAATCCTTCTCCCTCACCAGCTTTAGAGCGGACATACCGTCGAATGACGGAAGCGAGTAATCCGAAAGGACAATGTCGGGCAGGAACCGCTCGAGCTCGGATTGAAGAGACTCCCTCGTCTCCACACGTTTCGTACGGAAAGCGATGTTGGCCTTTTTGAGCTCGCGCTCGACAAGCTCTGCATCGGTTGGCACGTCCTCGACTATGAGGACCTTGAGCTCCTTTTCCATCTGGTTTCCTCGAACAAAAATATTAAAACCCGCATCCTCCGAACATGTCCGTCCCCGTCTAGCCCGGCGGCTGGTTGAGAAGGAGCCAGTAGAGGCCGAGCTGCGATACGGCGAGTATGAACTTGTCGAAGTCCACCGGTTTAACTATATAGCTGCTTACGCCCAATTTATAGCTATCGACGATATCCCTTTCTTCCTTGGACGACGTAAGCACGACGACCGGGGTCATCTTCGTTCTTTCGTCGGCTTTTATTCTCTTCAGCACTTCGAGGCCGTCCACCTTGGGGAGCTTGAGGTCGAGAAGTATTACCTTGGGCCGGCTTTCGACCCTTCTCGACGCGTATATCCCCGAAGCGAAGATGAAATCGAGCGCCTCGGCGCCGTCCCTTACCACGTGGATGTTATTCGCGATATTATTCTTCCTGAGCGCCCTGAGCGTGAGCTCCTCGTCGTTCGGGTTGTCCTCGACCAGAAGTATCTCGACCTGGTTCATGTCCGTCATGTCAAACCTCCTTCGTCTTTTGGAAAACTGAAATAAAATGCCGCCCCCTCCCCCACTTTTCCTTCGGCCCAGACCTGCCCGCCGTGTCTTACCACTATACGCTTTACGAGCGCAAGCCCCACCCCCGTGCCTTCGAATTCGTTCTGGCTGTGGAGCCGCTGGAAGACCCCGAACAGCTTGTCTACATAGGTCATGTCGAAACCTATACCGTTGTCTCTGATGCAGTATACGTTTTCCCGTCCGGACGAATGACCTGTCATCTCTATGGTTCCTTCATTGCCCTTGTTCCTGGTGAACTTGACGGCGTTCGAGATAAGATTGACCATCACCTGCCGTATCATGGCCCTGTCGCCGTAAGCGGACGGGAGATGGTTCAGCGTGAATTTCAGCGACCTGTCAGGGTTATCGGCCTGAATTTCCTGGAAAACGATCCTCGCCATCTCGCTGATGTTTACCTCGACCGGCAGGACATCCTGCCTCCCGAGGCGCGAAAACGCGAGGAGGTCGTCGATGAGCTGGCCCATGTTGAGAGTATTCGATCTTATGACGGAGAAGAGGCGGAGCCCTTCCTCGTCGAGTGCTTCGGAGTAATCCTCGAGGAGTATACGTGAAAAGCCGTCTATCGCCCGGAGCGGCGCCCGGAGGTCGTGAGAAACCGAGTAGCTGAACGCTTCGAGCTCCTTGTTGACGGCAGTGAGCTCATCGAGACGCAGTTCGAGCTCCGCGTTCAGGGAGCGGTTCTCTTTTTCGCTTTTGCGGAGCGCTTCGACTATGTTGGCGTTATGAACCGCAGCCTCCAGCTGAACCGCGGCGGTATCTAGCAGTCCGAGCTCTTCCTTGTCGAAGGCGTCCTCCGTCAGGGAATTTATGTTAACGACGCCTGCTACCCGGCCTTCGTATCGTATGGGCATCGAAATGTAGCTTTTCGTTCCGAGCTCTTTCCCCGCGGGCCCCATGGCCGTATCGTTCCCGGCGTCGGGGCAGTACGTAGCCTTGCCTTCCGTAATGGTCTTCCACGTGAGCCCCCTCGGGGAAGGTATGATCTTTATCTTCTCGTATATGCTTTCGGGATAGCCCGAATATGCGGTCAGGACGGCGCTGTCCCCCTCTACCATGAATACCCCGATGTAATCCGCTCCGTGCATATTTTCCTTTATGGATTTTACGGCGTTGGAGAGGACCTCGCGCAGGTCGACCGACCCGTGAACGCTGCCGGTAATGGCGTTTATTATGGCCTCCGTCCTGTTTTTCCGGGAAAGCTCCTCGAGGGTGTCGTTGAGGGCTTCCTCGGCCTTCCGGCGCTCGCCGATTTCCTTTCCGAGCTCGTTTATCGCTCTCTGGAGCTCGGACGTCCGCTCGGATACGCGCCGTTCGAGGGTTTCGTTCAGAAGATGCACTTCGTTCTCCGCCCTTGTGCGTTCTACGTCGGAGCTGTTGAGCCACCTCGCGCTGAGCCATATCAGGATGGTGAAGAGGACCATCGTGGAAACGGCGAAGAACGAGAGGCCTATGCCTGTATCGTAATAGCCGAGCTCCTGGCCTTTCAGCCTCAGCCACCCGAAGAAGAACGGAAGTATTATCGCCCACGGGAGCACCCGGCGGGCGAGCATCCCGCCCATTGTATCCATGGTTACGACGGACATCAGCCCCTTGCCCGGCCTTATGAAGAGGACGCCGAAGGAAAGCAGTATCGTGGCGATAGCCGTATTGAGAGCGACGGAAGAATAGGCGTAGAATTTGTAAAGCGCTTCGACGCCGTAGGCATAGCCGATGATCGAAAGGAGGCTCATGAACCCCGCAATCATGGCGAGAACCCCGGCATAGGGCTCCGCCCCTGTCCTTACCGCCACCATCAGCATCCCCAGCCCCAGTATAGCGAAGTTAAAAGACGAAAGGGGGGACATCCTGCCCGGGGACCCGCCGCTTATTTCGGCATTAGGGTCGGCGTAGATTAGATTGTCTATGCCGAAATCGTGGCCCGAGACGTACTGGAGCAATGTCATGAGCCCGAGAACGAAAAGAAGGAAGGCGAATATGCCGGCCACGGCTTCCGCGGCCCGGCTCCCCCGCACCGTCAGGAGGAGCCAGAGGGAGAGACCGCCCAGAACGAATCCGATGGCGGTGTTGACCTTCATGTACGGGTATCCGGGAATCAGCGACTTAAGGGTTCCGGAGTCCGTCACCCATCCGGTAAGCACAAGTATCCCTATAGCGACTACGACAATACTTGCCGTTTTGGAGAACGCATTCAGAAAAGCGACCACTCCGGGTGCTGTCATGAATCCTCCACTAGCGCCCCCTCTGGAATCTTCGGATGATTCTGGTACGGGGATCTTCTGTTTTGCTCTGAAAGGAATGTGGTGTTCATCGTATAAAGCCGCTGCACGTAATCGAGACGCTCTTGTCGAAAACGGAATTCCCAGGATTTATTCGCTAATTATATAGCCGTTCCTTTTTTGAATCAATCCTCAATTCGATGTATTGGTATTACATTAAAAGCCTTATTCTTGATAGTAAATTGCGTGAATACGGGGTACTCGAACATGCATGTGCAAACGTCGTGAAATACACTACATCGACAGTTCGGTATATCGAGAATAAAGGAAAATAAGCCAGAGGAAAAGGGCGCCGGAAAAATTATTCCCGCTCCCCATTATAAGGAGCCGGGAGAGGAAGCCGGCCATGGACCAGGCATCTCCCCCGGCTGAGGCATGAGGTATGGGTTCCCTGAAATTTTACTTGGCCGCTTTTTCGTTGATTACGGATTCGGCTATGCCCGTGAGCTTTTTGTCGGCCTGCTTTTCCTCGTTGAGCGTGGACTGGAAAAGCTTGGCGGCTTGCTCCTGTCCGAGGTGTTCGGCGAATGCCCTAAGAGTCCCGTAGGCGGCTATCTCGTAATGCTCGACCCTTTGCGCGGCCGCTATGAGCCCCGCGTCGTTCACGCTGGGATCGTAGTCCTTGCCGTTCTGTATGAATTCTTTCCCTTCCTCGATTATGCCCTCCATGGCGTCGCACTTATCTCCGGACGCCTTCTCGCCCATCATCTCGAAGACCTGCTCGAGCCTCTCAATGTGATGCTCGGTTTCTTCGAGGTGGTGATCGAAGGCATTCTTGAGCGAAAGCTGAGCGGCTGCGCTCGCCATCCTGGGCAGTGTTTTGGCTATCTGTTTTTCTGCGTAGTAAATGTCTTTAAGCTGATTCATGAATAAGTGTTCGAGCGTATGCATGACTGTTCTCCTATAATGGTTTTAACGATATAGTAGCAACTGGCATGCCGGATAGAGGGAAACGAGGCATGACAGGGGTTTATGAGAAACGTATGCCGGGGAGCGCCGGCGAGTGTAGAAATCTATGCAAGAAGCGGTGGAGAATTGTCTGCAGCCGGGCGGCTTTCGTGGACAGTGCCTAGGAGGGGACGACTATCTCCTCGATGAATTCGGGCGGGAGGCTGTCGCCCCATTTCTTTATTACCTCTCTCGTAACGTAGTCCCTTATGTCGGCTTCCGTTTTGAGCCCGAGCGAGGCGCGGGCGATCTCCCTGGATTCCTTCTCCGTTATGGAGCCGAGGAGCTTTTTCACCCTGGGTATCGAGTGCGTGTTCATGCTGAGCTCGCCCACGCCGAGCCCGACTAGGAGCGGGACGCAGGGGAGCTGGCCGGCCATTTCGCCGCAGACGGCGACGGGAATGCCGCGGGGGCGGGCCGCGTCGACTACGCCCGAGATGAGCCTTAGTATCGCGGGATGAAACGGGGAGTAGAGGTAGGACACGTGCTCGTTGACCCTGTCGATGGCGAGGGTGTACTGTATGAGGTCGTTCGTGCCTATGCTGAGGAAATCGGCCTCGGCCGCGATGTCAGAGGCCATTATAGCCGCCGAAGGAGTTTCTATCATTACACCGACGGCCCATGACGGCCCTTCGCCGAGCCCGGAGGCGACTTCGGATATTATGGCCTTCGCCTTTCGGAGCTCGCTTATCCCCGAGATCATCGGGAGGAGTATTCTTACCTTTTTTCCGGTGGATGCGGACGCCCGCAGTATCGCCTTTATCTGGGTTTTGAAGGTCTCGACGTCTCTCAATGAATACCTTATGCCGCGGAGGCCGAGCGCAGGGTTGAGCATTCTCGAAAGCTCCATGCCCGTGGGGAATTTGTCGCCCCCGATGTCGAGCGTCCGGATGGTCATTATAGGCGAATCTAGCGACGTGATGACTTTTTTATAGTTTTCGTACTGCTCCTGCTCGCCTGGGTAGTTCGCGGACTTCGTGAACAGGAACTCCGTCCTGTACATGCCTATGCCTTCGGCCCCGAAGCACGAGGCATGGCCGAGCTCGTCGGTGAGCTCGACGTTGGCGTTTATACGGACGACCCTGCCGTCGAGGGTTCTCCCGGGGAGCTTGGCATATTCGAGGAGCTTTTTTTCGAGGGCCGCGTAGTCGGACTTGAGCTTGCGAAAGCTATCGATTTCGTGCTCGCCGGGGTCGAGTATAACGGTGCCGCTGAAGCCGTCGACGAATATCCTGTCGCCGGGGCAGGCCCTGAGCGTGATGTCTTCGAGGCCCATCACGGCCGGGACGCCGACGGATTTGGCGACGATGGCGCTGTGCGAGGTGGAAGTGCCGATGTCGGTTACTATGGCGAGCGCGCCGTGCTTCGCGTACTCTACGACGTCCACGGCCGACACGTCGTGGGCCACGAGGACGGAATCCTTCCCGAGGCGGAGCTTTTCGTCCCCGGCCCCGCGGAGGTTCCGGAGTATCCTCTCGCCGAGGTAGTAGATGTCGGCGAGGCGCTCTTTCATGTAAATGTCCTCGACGTTACGGAATTTTTCGCTCTTCCTGGAGAGGACCGAGTTAACCGCCCATTCCGCGTTTACCCCTTCGGACTCTATGAGCCGGAGGACCTCGCCCGAAAGGAGCTCGTCTTCGAGCATCATGATATTGAGGTTGAGTATCTGGAGGTGGTCGCCTTCTTCGGTGGAGCCCATGCCGTCCTTTATCGACAGGAGCTCGGCCTTGGAGCGGCCCACGGCGGTCATAAACCTGTCCTTTTCGGACTCGACGGAGGCCGGGTCTATCTGCTTCCTCTCTACTATCATCCTCGACCTGTCGAGGAGTACGACCCTCCCGAGGGCGATGCCGCCCGAGATGGGGATAGCCTTTCTCTCAACCCTCATACGCCTTCTCCGAATCCGCTTTCTATGAGCGCCCCGATTTCATCCATGGCGCTCTCGGAATCATCCCCCCTCGTTACGACCTTTATCGTGCTTCCCTTTGCCGCCGCCAGCGAAAGCACGCCGAGAATACTCTTGCCGTCTACCTCGTAGCCGTCCTTCGAGAGCTTGACGTCGCTCGAGAACCTGCCGGATAGTCTGACGAAAGCAGCGGCGGCCCGGGCGTGGAGACCGAGCTTGTTCTTAACGGTGAATTCCCTTGCCAATTCTTTTTCCGGCAATGTGTGGTGACCTCGCTAGGATATGAGTTTTTCCAATATGACGATTAGAACGGGCCCGGTTGTCTCTCGTTTTAATTATAATTTTGAGCGCGTATATTTGCAATCGCCGCCGCGGACGCAGCCGGGCGGAAGAGCGAGGAATCGACGGGAACGTTCACCTCGACGCCGTCCTCGTAGACGAGCGTTATGGATAGCCCCTTCGATTCGAACTCTATCCTCCGGGCGAAATAATGCCCCGCGATAAGGCCGTCGAAATACTCGTAGGAGACAGAAGCCTTTCTCCCCCCTTCGAGCGAGAACTCGGCTTTGCGGGCCTTGAAGGTGGACGGATCGAGCCATACGATATCATCTCCGCCGCCGGCGCCGCCGGGATACGTCAGCTTGAGAAGCGCGCCGTCGGTGCTCATGCCGGGCGTTCTCCCGGACGAGAACACGTCGTACGGGAGCCTCCCGAGAACGAGGCTCGTGAGGCTTTCGGCGGTTACGGAGAGGTCGAGCCCGGGATAGATGTCGGCGAGGTTGAACTCTTCCCCGCCTTCGTAAACCTCGCGGGCCGAGGAGGAGATTATATATATCTTCTCGCCGTCAGAGGATATAAACCCAACGGTGCTGCCGAAGGGATTGAGCGCTTCGAGTCTTATCCTGTCGGGTTCGTTCGCCACCGTGACCTGTGTGTAGGAGATCTTCTCACCGGGCGCCGAGATGCTCACCCGGGCCAGGCCCTTGACGGATTTTACGCTGCTGTCGAGGAGCGCGGCCTTTGAGGCAGCCTCGCCGGCCGTCATCTCACCCGGGCCCGCGGTCGGCGCCTTCGGCGCGCAGGATGCGGCCGTCACCAGCAGGAGAGCTCCGAGAACGAGGGTGCGCGGTTCGAGAATCACAGCTCGCTTCTTATCCTCTGGACCTGGGTGATGCGCTCTATTTTTTCCATGAGCCTCGCGCGGAGCTCGGTATCGTCGTCGTCCGGCGATTCTTCCTCGGATATGATATCGAGGCCCCGGCGGTAATAGGCCAGTGCGGTATCGTCGTCGCCCGCGGCGGAGTAGGCGTCGCCAAGGTGCTCGTATATGGACGGGTCGCCGGGCTGCCTTTCGGCGGCTTCCCTCAAGACGGTTATAGCCTCGTCGTACCTGCCTTTTTTATAGTAGACCCACCCAAGGCTGTCGAGTATGTATCCCTTGTCGGGCGACAGGGAGAGGGCTTTCTTAACCAGCGCCTCGGCCTCGTCGAGGTTCTCGCCGCGCTCGGCGTAGGTATACCCGACGAAGTTAAGGGCGTCGGCGTGCTCGGGGTTTATCCCGATGAGCTCCTTCATGGTTTCGATCGACTTTTCCTGCTCGTCGAGGAGGTAGTACGTGACCCCGAGCGAGTAGTATATGGTTTCGCTTTCCGGGTTTGCTTCGAGGAACTTTTTGTAAAGCCCGACGGCGTCCTCGTCGCGCCCGAGCTTTCTGTAAACGCTTCCCAGGTAATTGACTATGATTTCGTTTTGCGGCTCGCGCCGGTAGGCCTGCTCCATTATGGCGAGCGATTCGGAGAGCGAGCCCTGTTTTTCGTAGATGTAGGCCTTCTGGACGAGGCTAGCGTCGTAGAATTCCGATTCGGGGCCGAGGGCGTCCAGGAGCTGAACCGCGGATTCGTAGTTGCCCGTCTCGACGTATGCGAGGGCGAGGTAGTACTTGGCCCTTTCGTCGTTCGGGTTGCCGAGGAGTATTAGCCTGAACTCTTCTATCGCTTTTTCGAAGTCGCGGCTTTCTATATAAAGGAGGCCGAGACGGAGTTTCAAATCCGGGTTGTGATAGTCGAGTGTCTCCGCCTTTTCGAACTGCTCGCGGGCGTCCTCGACGCGGTTAACGCGGAAGAGGAAGTTGCCGTAGCGGACGTAGGACTCGAGGCTGTTCGGGTAAAGCACGATGACGTCCCTGTATATGTCTTCGGATTCCTTTATCCTCCCCTGCTGCTCGTATACGACGGCAAGCTCGACGAGGGCCGAGCCGAAGCTCGGGTTGATTTCGAGGGCTTTCTTGTAGCTCGCCTCGGCGCCGGCGTAGTCGCCCTTTTCGTAAAGGAGCCGCCCGAGGAAGAAATACCCCTTTTCGCTGTCGGGGTAGAGCTCGGTGATTTTCTCGAATTTGGCCTCTGCGGAGTCGAGGTTCCCGGCCTCCGTGTCCATTATGGCCAGGAACAGAAGCGACTCGGCGTCGTTCGGGTCGAGCTCGACCGCTTTATTGAGTATATCGACGGATTTTTCCTTGAGAGCCGGGTCCCGGGAGGAGGCGTACACCCTCCCGAGGAGCGTGTAGGAAGGCGCGAAACCGGGGCCGACTTCTATTGATTCTTCGAGCTTCGTAAGAGCGTCGGTCATCCTGCCCTCGGATATGTACATGAGTGCGAGGTTGTATTTAAGGTAGGCCGATTCCGGGTCGGCGAGCTCGGCGTATTCGAGCTCGCGGAGCGAGTCGGCGTTACGGCCGTCGAGATAAAGCATCCGCGAGAGCGAGAAGTGGTAGTAGGCGTCGTTCCTGGACGGCTCTTCCGAGACGAACGGAGCCTCGGGATTCATCGGGTCTATCGTCTTCGCCGATTTAGGGGCGCAGGCTGTGAGCGCGGCCAGCGGCAGGAAAAGCGCCAGCGCCGCCGTCAGAAGCTTTTTTCCGGTTCTTTCGTTCATCGGGACGCTTCCAGAATACTGAGGTTAATTTTACCCACGGCTTTCATTATTCGGGAGGTATCGCTTAAATTTCCCTCTATGAGCTTGATGTGCGTGGCGTCGGCCGGCATCTGGCCGAAAGCCGAATCGACGGCCACCCACTTGCCCACGTAGACTTCGTTCCACGCATGATAGTAGAACCTGCCGTCGATGTATATTGTACCTGACACCGCCTTCGTGGGAATCCCCGCGGCGCGGGCCAGGGCGGCGTAGAGGGCCGAGTGCTCGTTGCAGTCGCCGGAGCGTGTTTTCAGCACGTCGAGGGCGTTGGGCACGCTGGCCGTTCCCTCCTTTTTTATATTGCGGAAGACCCAGTCGTTTATGAGCGCGGCCGCCTTTGCGGCGTCCTTCTCGCTCCCGGTGATCTCCGCGGCGGCCGCCGCGATTTCGGGGGCGCTGCTGTCCACGAGCGGGCCGGGCTTCATGTATTCGTCGAGGCCGCCTTTGTACGGGGTTTCGTAAGAGCCGTTCCCGTCGGGCCCTTCGGCTTTTATTTCTATCGTATCGCCGTTCGTAAACTGCCTGTAGCCGTCGGCGAGCTTAAAGCCGCCGTCCCGGGGGAGGCCGGAAATCTCGGCCTTGAGGTACGTCGTCCCGCGCGGGTCGTCGAGCGTGACGTTCGAAGGTATGGAGGTCAGGTCCGTGATGTCGAATATATCGAGACCGCCTGCGCCTGCGCCCTCGGCGTCTTTATACGCCGTGAGGCCGGGGGGCATCTCCTGCTTTACGACAAGGCCCGAATCGGTGAGCCAGGAGGTTATCTCCATGCCGGAGACGTCGGAGACGATTTTCCACGCATCGTATCTCCCGAGCCCGGGGACCTCGACCTTCTCCCTCCCCTTTACCCTGTGTATCGTCAGGAGCGCGTTCTCGTCCCCGCCCGTCACTATCGTAAGCGGGTCCATGACAGGGACTTTATATTCCGCCCCGGGCTTCATATCCCGGGAAGAAAGCCATTCGGGGAGGAGGGCCGCGGGGATCGGGGAAGAAGAGGTTTTGAAGAAGAGCTCGCTTCCACCCGAAACGGAATCAGTCTTTATCCTGAATCCGCCCTCCGCCTTTTCGCCCGTGAGCTTCATACCGCCCGAGGGGGAATCGAACTCGTATTCGAAGGACTTCACCTCGCCGCCCGCGAGGTGATACGTCCCCACGGTGCTCACGTCCTGGACCTTATCGAGGAGCTTTATCCTGATGGAGGTCTTCTCGAAGACCTCGGAGGAGCCGCCTTCCTTTTTAATCGTATATACGGAGGAGCCGACTCTCCGGCCGCCGGAGTAAATCGACATCGTTTGGGTATCGTGCGCGGCTTCAGCCCCGGAGGCGATATTCCAGAAGGGAAGAGAACAAAGAGCGAGGAGCGAGAGCGCTGTGCGTAAGGACATTCGAACTAATAATTTACACACCCGGGGCCGCTCTCTCAACATATTTATCCTCCGCTTCGGGGAATGTTGCATGGACCCTTGCCGGGCCACATATTTCGAGTATTCTAGTAACATGGAAACATTACTCGATAAGAACGAAACGGTCGGACATTTTGCCGATATGATGTCGGCGATGGGAAACGAGCAGAGGCTCCGTATCGTGAGGCTCCTCCTGCAGTCGCACCCGGAGGGGATGGTGGCGGGGGATATCCAGACCGGGCTGGGGATACCCGGCTCGACGCTGTCGCACCACCTGGAGAAGCTCAGGACCGCAGGCGTCGTGACCGTAAGGCGCGAGGGGACTTACCTGAGATACATGGTGAACTGCCCCGGTATGGAGGGGCTGCTAAGGTTCTTGTTCGTCGAATGCTGCACCGGCAGCGGGGCCGTCGATCCCGAGTGCTGCTTCGTACCCGTAAAACGAAAGGAGGCCGGTAAATGATCAAGCAAAAGGTTCTATTCATATGCATTCACAACTCGGCGCGGAGCCAGATGGCCGAGGAGCTTTTACGGAGGATGGCCGGGGACAGGTTCGACGTCGCGAGCGCCGGGCTCGAGCCGGGTGTTATAAACCCGCTCGTCGTTAAGGCGCTTTCGGAGGAAGGCATCGACATTTCCGGCAAGGAGACGGTGTCCGCGCTCGACCTTCTCAAGGAGGGGAAATTCTTCACATACGTCGTAACCGTATGCGACGAGGCGTCCGCCGAATCGTGCCCCATATTCCCCGGGACCAGGGAGAGGCTTCACTGGGGCTTTCCCGACCCTTCGACGTTCACCGGAAGCGACGAGGAAAAGCTGGAGAGGATAAGAGAAATCCGGGACGCCATAAAGGAGAAGATCTCCGGCTGGCTTTCGGAGTCAGGCGCCGGGGAGAGGCTGAGGGCCGTATGACCTTACGCGGGAGAGCTACAGCCCGCCGGGTTTTATAGAATTGCGCTGCATTCCCGTTTCGCGGAGGATTCCTTGAAATATAATCTCAGGCTCTGTTTCGCCGAGGCGCTGGGGACTTTTATGCTCGTCTTCGCCGAGACGGGGGCCATGATAGTGAACGACCTCTACGGCGGAATGGTCACCCACGTGGGCGTCGCCGTCGTGTGGGGGCTCGTGGTTATGACGGTCGTATACGCCTTCGGCGACGTGTCCGGGGCTCACGTGAACCCCGCCGTCACCGTAGGGTTCTGGCTGGCCCGCCGCTTTCCGGGACGGCGCGTCGCGCCTTACATCGGGAGCCAGTGCCTTGGGGCCGTTCTGGCAAGCCTCGTACTGGGCCTGCTATTTGCGGACGGCTCCGGGCTCGGGAGGACCATGCCCTCGGGGTCTTCGGTGCAGTCGTTCGCTGTCGAAACCGTGCTCACGTTCTATCTCATGTTCGTGATCCTGAGCGTCGCTACGGGGAGCAAGGAGAAGGGAGTGATGGCCGGCTGCGCCATAGGGGCGGTAGTCGGGCTCGCGGCGCTCTTCGCCGGGCCTGTGTCCGGGGGGTCGATGAACCCGGCGCGGTCGCTGGCCCCTGCCCTGGTGTCGATGAGGCCCGGGTATCTATGGATATACGTCACCGCGCCGTTTATCGGGTCGTCCCTGGCAGTGGCCGCGTTTTGCCTTGTCCGCGCTGTCCGCCCGCTGGAAGGATGAGCCGTTCCGGGACTTCCCGCCGTTTTTGTCAGTAGATACCGCGATTACTCGTAAACGTCCGTAAACAGTCTTTAAAAAGCGATTGACAGAAAGACGCGTTTAAGGTTCACTAAACAGGATATGGACGCGATGGATATATTCGGAAAGGTGTTTGACGGGGAGCGCGTAACACGCGACGAAGGACTTTACCTTCTCAAAAACGCCGACACCATACAGATGGGCTCCGTGGCCGATTCCGTGAGGCGGAGGCACCACCCCGAGGGGCTCGTAACGTTCGTCGCCGACACCAACCCGAATTACACCAACGTCTGCGATACCGAGTGCCTTTTCTGTGCGTTCTGGCGCCCGGCAGGGGCCAGCGACGCCTACACCCACAGCGTTGACAAGATGATAGAGACGATGCGGACCGCATACCACAACGGGGCCACGACCGTCCTCCTCCAGGGGGGGCACAACAAGGAAATCACTCTCGATTATTACCTCGATATAATAAGAAGGACGCGCGAGGAGATACCCGGCCTTCACCTCCACGCATTTTCAGCGCCGGAGATAACGGCCATAGCGAAGTACTCGGACCTTACCACGGAGGAAGTATTGAGTCGCTTCTGGGACGCCGGCCTCCGGACTATCCCCGGCGGCGGCGCGGAAGTGCTTTCGAACCGCGTCCGGAAGAAGATAAGCCCGCTCAAGATCGACGCCGACCAGTGGATGAAGGTTACGCGCGAGGCGCACCTCCAGGGTTTCAAAACGACGGCGACGATGATGTTCGGGCACTTCGAGCAGGACGAGGACATATTGGAGCACCTCGATAGAGTGAGGGAGCTCCAGGACGAGACGGGGAACTTCCTCGCCTTTATTCCCTGGACGTTCAAGCCCAAGAACACATTCCTCGAAAGGAAGCTCCCGAACGAGGTAAGCGGCGACAGGTATCTTCGCGTGCTCGCGCTTTCGAGGATTTACCTCGACAACTTCGTTCACATCCAGGGGTCGTGGTTCACGCAGGGGAACAAGATGGGCACGCTCTCGATGCACTACGGCGCGAGCGACCTCGGCGGAACGCTGTTCGACGAGAACGTCCTCTGCTGCGCCGAGAACAAGCTCCGCTCCACCGTGGACGACCTCGTCCACATGATAAGGTCATCGGGATTCGTCCCCGCCCGGAGGGACACCTACTACCAGGTCGTGCAGCGTTACTGAAGCGCCCTGGAATTGCCTTCTCGCGGCGTCTGCCTGCCTGCAAAGTTTAGAGAATTTTGAGAATTCGAAGGAAAGGATAAATCCACTCTGACCCTCCTTTACAAAGGAGGGAATTCAAAAGCAAAGATCACATCGGAAGGTACGTTTTAGTCGCCCGGAAGGCTTTACGGGCCTTTGAGTGCGGTTGTAGCCAGTATTTTCCACGCGTTCCCCGTAAACGAGACGAGGCATTCGAGCGCGGGGTAGCCGGAGAGCATGAGGTCGAAGAACTCGCGGGCCGAGCTCGTGTGGACGGGGGTCGATAAGAAGAGCCCTGCGCCGCCGTCCTCGAGCCCCGCGCATTCGCAGGGGGAGAGGTCGAAGTCCACGCCGACGCCGGGGATGGTATCCGTGCCGGGGTCGAACCCGGAGACCGAGATATTCCCCTCGTCGTCCGCGAGCGAGATACGAATGCCTATCACTGCCCGCCCCGATTCGAGGAGGAGCGACGCGGCCTTCTCGTCTATGTCGGCGATATGTATAACTTCGGATTCGGAGCCGGCGTTCACTGCGGATATTCTATCAGACACCGAAGCTGAATTCACCCTTCCCGTGAGCCTGCCGTGCTAGCGTCCCCTGATGGAAGACCTGTTGAAGGACAACCCGCCGCCATTGTTCCCGCCGCCGAAGCTGCGGCTCGGGGCGCTCCTCACGGAGCCGCCCGACGGACGGGAGCTTCCCCTGTTGTAGCTCGGCCTCGAGCCGGAGCCGCCGCTGCTGCGGACGTTGCCCTGCGAAGGCTGACGGTAGCTCCGGGGCTGGACGCTCTGCCTGCCCTGGCCGGGCCCGCCGCCCCTGTCGTAGCCCTGACGCGGGGCCGAGGAATCGATATTCCTGACCGGCGACGGGGCCGACCGCCTTTCGGGCGCTCTCATATTCCCTTGCCTGTTCACGGACGGGGCGCTCCCCTGCTTTCCCTGGGGTATGGCTTTCATGCTCGGTGTGTAGCCTTGCCGGTGGTTGACCGATGGCCTGCCCGCATCGGGGGAGTAATTCCGGGGCATCGTCATGTTCCGGGGGCCGCTGCCCTGCCTGTCGGGCTGGGGCCTTACCGTCGAAGGGCGGTTCATCGTCGGGGCGTTGCCCCGCGGGCCGTTCATCGAAGGCTGGTAGTTCCGTGGACCGTTCATAGACCGGCCGGACGGGCCGTTCATGCCCGGGTTCGAAAGCGCTTCCTGGCGCGGGCCGTAATTCGGCGTGCGGTCGAGGGACTGGCGGTTCATCCCAGGCCCGGAATTCTGCGGCCTGTTCATTGCCGGGGCGTTGCCGCGGGGGCCGCCGGAATCGAGGTTGCCCCTTTCGGGACGCATCGGGCCGTTGTCCGGGGCCAGGCCGTTCGGAGACATGCCGGGCCTGCCGCCGCCGTTCCTAATCGAGCCGAGCCGCCCGTCTTCACCCTGGCCGTTCGCTGGGCCGTTCCTTCTTATGACGCCGTGCTCGCTCGGGCTCGTGTTGCCGTAAAGGGAGTTTGCGTCGACCGGGTTCCTGACGCCGCTCGCGGGGCTGTTTCCATCCCCCGTGCCGGGCCTGAGATTCCGGCCGGGATTCGCACCGTTGTCGAGAGAAGCGCGGTCCGTGCCGGCGCCGTTATTTATATTCCTGCCGTTACGGCCGGGGTTGTGAACGGCGTCGGCCGAGAACGGATTCTCGCCGTCCTTTCTTTCTATGCTCGGCCTGTAGACCGCGAACTTGCCGTTTTCGGCGACGGAAGCGCCGCGCGCGTTACGGTTCCTTACGGTCGTGAGGTCCGAATCGACGAGGCTTACGCGCTCTATCCTGGCCCCTCCGGAATTTTCCAGGACGCTCCTGTCGGGGCCGAGGTTACGCACCCTGCCGTTATCGACCTGTATGTTGGTCACGTTCCTGGTGTTCCGGTTCGTGACGAGGTCGCGGTTTTTGTCAATGTCGACTGCGACGAGCTTGGAGTTCTTGTTCCCGAATTTATCCTCGGGAACGAAGACGCAGTGGTCGCCCGGCGCGTAGTAATCGTTGTCGTAGTAGTGCCCTTTATCGTGATGGCGGTACTTGTTGCCGTGGTGTTTTCCGTGCTTGTGGCCGCCGTAATAGTCGTAGTCGTAATAGTTGAAGCTGAAATAGTTGCCGCCGTAGCCGTAGCCGGGGTAGTACCCGTAACCGCCGCCGTAGTAGCCTCCACCGTAATAACCCCCGCCTCCGAAGCCGAGGCCTATCTCGAGGAAGAAGTTATTGTCGGGCGGGAGCGGCGACCATCCGACGTATCCCGGGGTCTGGTACCACGAAACCCACGCGGGCGCCCACGTCGTGCCCGGCACCCATAACCACCCGTAGTAAGGGTCCATCACCCATCTGCCGTAGTGGTATGTCGCCCAGCCCCAGGGCTCGTAGGAAGACCACGTCCATCCGAGATCGGACCATACCCATTGGCCGTCCATGTAGGGACGCCAGCCCGCACCCACCCCCGCGGGCGCCCATGCGTACCCGTAGTCCATCGGGACCCAGTTGCCGTACGGGGCAAGTGAGCTGTAGAAGAGATTGAAGCTTACGGCGGTGTTCGCGCGGGCCTTTTCGTCCGCCGCGAACCCTGTGAAAAGTGCAAATGCCAGAGCTAATACTGCCAGCTTTTTTTTCATGTTCTGTTACCTCTCGCCTGTAAATACAACACTACCATATTAAACCGGCGAGAAGTACAAAATGTTTCAAGCTCGATTCCGGGGCCGCGGCGTGTGTGCGGACGGCCGAAAAATATCTAGTGTTTCGCGCCGTATACGGCGGGCTTCCGCTCCATGACTTCCTTGTATAGGCCGAGGTATTTCTTGCCCGAGGCCTTCCAGGAAAAGTCCTCTCTCATAGCCCTCGTCTGGAGCTTCCTCCAGGCGGCCTTGTCCTCGTAGGCCGTTATCGCGCGGAGGAGCGCGTCGAGCATGCTGACCGTGGAGAATTCGTAGAAGATGAAACCGTTGCCGCCCGCCGGGTTTTCGGTGTAGTCGCGGACCGTGTCGAGGAGCCCGCCCGTGCCCCTGACGACGGGGACCGTGCCGTAGCGGAGCGCGATTATCTGCCCGAGGCCGCAGGGCTCGAAGCGCGACGGGACCAGGAACATGTCGGAGCCGGCATAGACCTTCCTTTCGAGCGAGGTATTGTCGACGGCTATCGTGACGGAGAGGTTCTTGCCGAATCTCTTCCCGGCCCGCACGACGGCCTGCTCGTACTTTTCGTCGCCGGCGCCTACTATGACTATCTGGTAGCCGAGATCTATTATCTGCGGGACGGATTCCAGGAGGAGGTCGGCGCCCTTCTGCTCCGTAAGCTTGGAGACGACGCCCAGGACGGGCTTGTCGATGGAGGCGTCGAGGCCGAATTCCTCTCTCAGCTTTTCGCGGTTGACCGGTTTTTGAGCGAGACTCTGGGTGCCGTAGTTCTTGTAGATATAGCGGTCCGTTTCGGGGTCCCACTCGTCGTAGTCGATTCCGTTCAGTATGCCGATAAGGTTGTCCTGCTTACGGGACACCCACTTTAGAACGGCGTCGAGGCCGTAGGCGTATTCCTTCTTCCGGATCTCCTCGGCGTACGTAGGGCTCACGGTCGTGACGACGTCCGAATAGAGTATTCCGCCCTTAAGGAGATTCGCCTTCCCGTAGAACTCGAGGCCCTGCGAGGTGAAGAGGAATTCCGGGAGGCCGAACTTGTCGAGTATCGTCCTGTCGTACTGCCCCTGGAACGAGATGTTGTGTATCGTGAAGACGACGCGCGTGTCCTTGAAGAACTCGTCGTCGCGGAGGTGCTTGCGCCACCTGAGGCATATCGGAAGAAGCGCCGTCTGCCAGTCGTGGCAGTGTATGATTTCGGGTTTGAAACCGAGGGACTTTGCGGCTTCGAGCGCGGCGAGGGAGAGGAACCCGAACCTGAGATCGTTGTCCTCGTAGTCGGCGGCGGGCGTCGAGTAGATGTACTTCCTGGCGTAAAAATCGTCCTGCTCGACGAGATAAACCGTCACGCCGCTCAGCTTTATTTCCTTCACGACTCCCCTCACCGGGAGCCAGTCGATGCATACGACGAGGTCTTTTACGGCGTCCTTCGGCTTTATGCCGGCGGTGGAGAGCCAGGTCTTCACGCGGGAGTAATAGGGGAGGACGACCCTTACGTCGGCCCCCTGTGCGGCGAGCCTTTTGGGGAGGGTGCCTATGACGTCGGCGAGCCCGCCCACCCTTGCGAGGGGCTCCATCTCAGAGGCGACGAAGAGGATGTTCATGCGTAACTCCCGGATTAATATTAACCCTTGAAAGCGTCAGGCCCGATCGATTTCTTCGAGCTTCCCGGCGAACAGGCGCGCGTTGGACGTTATCGTTTCGGGGTCGATGACGCCCCCCTTGCCCGTGAGCGCCGTCGACAGCCCGACGGCCGACGCCCCGGCGGCAAGGAAATCCGCCAGGTTGTCCAGCCCTACCCCGCCAGTCGTCATTATATCTATCTGCGGCAGCGGCTCTTTCATCGCCCTGACGTAAGACGGCCCGCCGACGGCGCTTACCGGGAATATCTTCACCATGTCTGCGCCGAGCTTCCACGCCCTTACGATTTCGGACGACGTGAACGCGCCCTGGATGACGGCCATGCCGTTTGCCCTGGCGAAACCTATCAGCGCCTCGTTCGTGTGAGGCGAGACGAGGAACCGGGCCCCGGCGTCGCGCGCCTTTTCGGCCATTTCCATGTCGAGGACTGTGCCTGCACCGACGAGGACGCCTTCCCTCTCCGCGAGGCGTCCGATCACGCCTTCGGCCCCGGGGAAGGAGAACGTGACCTCTATAAGCCTGAGGCCGCCCGCGATACAGGCCTCGGCGAAAGAGAGCGCGAGCGCTTCATTCTCCGCACGGACAACGGATATGACCTTGTGTTTTTTGATGAATTCGAGCGGATTCACAGCATTAACTTACAGACGTGGAGGACTTGTTTCAAGTCCGACCTTACCGCAAAGTCATCTTTATTGATAATGATTACTATTTTCTAAACAGTATCATCAGGCTATGGATATTCGAATCCGGTTAGGGTAAAATCTAGTGAGGTGTGAAGCACATGAGCGATATTACCAGCGAAATGATAAAGGACAGGATAAGCGAGTTTATCGACCGGAGCAAGAATCTCGGCCTCAAGGTGACCCCGCAGAGGATAGCCATATACAAGGAGCTCGCCTCGACGGACCAGCACCCGAGCACGGAAACCATATACAAGAAGATAAAGGACTATTATCCGAATATTTCGCTGACGACCGTTTACAGGACGCTCGAGACCTTCGAGAAGCTCGGGCTGATTTCGGTCGTTAACGTCCTCTATAACGCCGCACGGTACGATGCCAACCTCGAGCCGCATAACCACATCGTATGCACCGAGTGCAAGAGGGTCGAGGACGTCTACGACGATTCTTTCACTACGCTCGACATATCCGACAAAACACTCGGCGACTACCAGATAAAGGGCTACTCGGTTCTCCTGAACGGTATCTGCAAGGACTGCAGGGACAATTAAGGCTTCTTAAAATCCCTTCCAAAACAGAAAGGACGAGGCGCTGGATGCGCGGCGGAAGGGCCACGCCGCCGGGGCGGCCTTAGCTATGCGGGTTTTTCGAGACGAAAGCCGTGCTTTCTTCCCGGAGTGCGGTAATTTCAGTAGCAATCGGCGCACTCACCCTGCATCCTTTTAATAAGATTTTTACTCTGTATCGATAGAAGGTTAAAAACGAACATGGGAAAAAACGGGACAGAGCCCGCGCTGGAAGTTGAAGAACTGGAGAAGACTTTCGGAACGTTCACGGCCGTAGACCGCGTGTCGTTCGCCGTCGATAAGGGCGAGGTCTTCGCCTTGATCGGCCCTAACGGCGCGGGCAAGAGCACGATAATTAAGATGCTGACGACTCTCCTTCCGCCCACGTCGGGAACGGCCCGGGTGGCGGGGCACGACGTCGTCCGGCAGCCGACCGAGGTGAGAAGGAGCATCGGCTACATACCGCAGCTCGTGTCCTCGGACGGGGCGCTCACCGCGAGGGAGAATCTGCTGCTTTCGGCCAGGCTCTACGGCGTGCCGCGCGCCGAACAGGAGGAGCGCATACGGGAGGCGCTAGACTTCATGGGGCTCGGGCAATTCTCCGACCGTCTCGTGAGCAGCTATTCGGGCGGCATGATACGGAGGCTCGAGATAGCGCAGAGCATGCTCCACCATCCGTCCGTGATATTCATGGACGAGCCCACGGTGGGCCTCGACCCGGTCGCCAGGAAGGCAGTCTGGGACCACGTGCGCGAGCTCAAGGAAAAATACAGGATGACAATAATCCTGACGACACACTACATGGACGAGGTGGAGGAGCTCTGCGACAGGATGGCGCTCATTCAGCACGGGCGGATAGTGGCCATCGACACGCCGCACAGGCTTAAGGAAGGCGTCGGCGAGGGGGCGACTCTCGACGACGTTTTCGCAAAATACATGAGCTCGTTCGAAGAAAATTCCGAGGGAGGAAATTATAGTGAAGTACGTCGTAACCGCAGATCTATCGCATCCCGCGGCTAGGCTGACGAGGGCCGTCACGGACTATGTGATGCAGGTGTACGGGGTTTTGTGCGCCGAGCTCCAGAAGATAAGGCACGATCCTATAGAGCTTTTCACGAGGGCGGTGCAGCCGCTCTTGTGGCTGCTCCTCTTCGGCGTCGTCATGCTGAAGGTAAAGGGGCTGGCCCCGGCCGGGATGAGCTATCTCGATTACCTGTCGGCCGGGATACTGGCGCAGAGCGTGCTCTTCGTAGCAATATTTTTCGGCATATCAGCCATATGGGACAGGGACCTCGGAATCCTCCACAGGATGCTCGTGAGCCCCGCGCCAAGGACCGCCATAGTGATAGGGAAGGCCCTCGCGGCGAGCTTCAGGGGGATGCTCCAGGGGGGAGTGGTTTACGTCGTCGCCGGGCTCATGGGGGCGGACCTCAACCTGTCGCCGCTGAATATCCTCGGCGTCATGGCGCTCATAGGTTTCGGGTGCGGCCTCTTCGCGACCCTGTCGCTCACCATCGCGTGCATCGTGAAATCGAGGGAGAGGTTCATGGGCATAGGGCAGCTCATAACCATGCCCGTCTTCTTCGCGAGTAACGCGATTTATCCGATAGCGCTCATGCCGGATTGGCTGAAGACGATATCGACGTTTAACCCGCTGACGTACCAGGTGGACGCTCTCAGGGCGCTCATGATAAACGGGGCGCATTCGCAGTTCAGCATATTCCACGACTTCGCGATACTGTTCATCATCACGGCGGCGCTGGTGATCCTCGCCAGCAGGCTTTACAGCAGGATGGTGGCGTGAGGGAATCTACGATTTCGCCGCATAGTCTTCCCTCACATACCTGCTTATAAAAGTGCTTAGGCCTTTGCCCTCTTCGGCGAGCTTTTTCATGCGCTCGATATTGAATTTGCCGGTGACGATGTAGTTGTATAGATAGACGTCGCCGCTGCGGAACTTTACCTTTATATAATCCTCGCCGATTTCGTAGGCCATGACTCCCGAGTTGCCGGAGAGATTTTTGTAATGCTCCATACGTGCCCCGTTCGCCCCTACCCTGCCTGCAACCAACCGGTCGATTGAGCCGGGTCTCCGTTCATGCCGTCAACACACTAGAAATATTACCTTACGAGACGACCTTTACCGGATGCTTGGGCCCGGCGCCCGGATTGTCCGCGGCAGATTGTCTGCACCCATTTTTTTAGAGTCGCAGAAACAGCTTGCGTTTCGTTATTTGTTGTAATAATATCAGTCCTATGTAATTGCATCTTTAATGGAGGACAGGATGAGAAATCCGAGGATGGGTTTTCTAACGACAATAGGTTTTGCCATGGTTCTGTATATTCTTCTCGCCGCCGGTTCTGCAAAAGCTCAGGTATTCGCGGACGGTCTCGTAGGACTTTCGAGCGGCAACCCCGGGGTAGTCTATCGCATAAACGAATCCACAGGCGCGGCGATTCCGATTGTGACGCTGGACAGTGCCTGGAGCCTCGTCGGTCTGGCTTACCTGGGACAAACTCTTTACGGCACGGATTTCGAATGCCAGTCGCCAATTTGTGATAACTATGCGGTAGCCTCCATCTCGCCGAACGGCAGTACGAACATTATCAGCGACCAGAACGATTCGTCTAACTGGTGGGCCCTGGCCGCGGACGAAACGGCGAACGTTATGTACTCGATCGACATAAACAATTCGTACATCCTGATGGCGCAGTTTCCGGACGGTACGACTCAGCAAATCGGTACGGGAACGGGCATATCCGGGGCAGGAATGGCTTACGACGATACGAACGGCATTCTGTATGCAGTCGACGGTGCTTCACTCTATACCGTCTCGGTGACGGACGGCACTTCAACGCTTATAGGCCCTACCGGCGTTGCCGAGGGGAACCGGTTCGGGCTCGAATACGACGAGTGCAACCAGATTTTATATATGAACGACGGTGAGGTCGGGCTTCTCTATACTGTCAATGTGGGTACCGGCGCAGCGACGCTTATAGGATCCAATGGCCTCGTAGGGATCGACGGACTTGCGTGGAAGGGGAGCTGCGAGCCGCCCGGCCCGAAACCGATACCGACGATGTCGGAATGGGGGCTGATGATCATGGCAGTATTCATAGGCATCGCGGGGATACTGACCTACAGGAAAAGAAGACTCACAGCCTGAGCTATGAACCATAAAGATCGAAAAAGGGGAGCTTCGGCTCCCCTTTTTTGTTTGGATGAACAACGGTCGTGTGAACGGTTTCCATTATCCTGGAAGTAAACGCCTGGCGCGGCATTCCAAAATACCCCTCAATCGTGTAAATCTATATTAAAACCGAATTCCGGAGGTTCGCATGTCTATTCCAGAGGGGCTGGAGAAAGCGCTTAATTTCGGATTCATGGACGCGATATTCACGAGGCGGTCAAGGCGGTTCGGCCTCGGGATGGAGATTAAAGAAGGGACGCTCGCGCACAAGTCGCGCCACGAGCCCGTGCCGCTGACGGAGCTGGAGGAGGCGTTCCTCATATGGGCCGGGACGGGGATGACGGGCCTCTCGCTCGGCGACCTGCCGCGGACGGGTATCTCGTGGCTCTTCCAGTGGACGGGCCGGAGCTGGCCGTGCTCGTGTAACTCGCATTCGACGGAGCTCTTCTACACGAACGACAGCGGCGTCTACATGGTGAAGCTCCACGACGCCATGCCGGGCCCGGGTGAGACGTCGATATTCCACGGTAAGTCCGAGGAAGAAAAGCTGGAGAAGGTCCTCTCGCTTTTCAGGAAGAACCTGCTTAAGCTCGGGGACGGGCGCGCCGATCTCCCGAAGGGCGAGCCGGGGCTCTTCGACTTCAACGCCTGGAACTGCAACAAGCCGGGGACGACGTTCTTCGTGCCCGTGACGAACACGACCGTCGAGTACATGGTGCTTCTTTTCATCTACTTCGGCGCCAAGTACGGGTTCAACATAACCGACGAGCTGAACGGCGGGAGGTCGTGCGGGCTCGACAAGTGGATAGAGAAGGGATACATAAGGAAGGACGTCGAGCTCTCGCTGTTCGACCTGGAGCTCAGGGTTTTGACGACGCTCAACGTCGAGCAGGCGTTCATATGCCAGAACATGAACCTGGCGCTGCAGACGCTCGGCCTCGGGGGATGGGCTTTCACGGGGCTCCTGCCGCATTACGCCCTCGGCGTGCACCCGGACTACAAGGGGCTCGGGTTCAGGTTCACCCACCCCGAAAAGACCGTCCGGAGCGCAAAGCCGCCCGTGCCCGTCGGGAGGGACGGCGTCTTCGAGGCGCTGTGCCCGCCGTACGTAGGCGACATGCGCGAGGCAGTGGACAGGTTCCTCGCCATGCGGGGGCGGTTCTGGGAGGAGGAGAACCCATACCCTTACCTCGACCCGGGCGGCATACTCGAAGACGAGTACCACCCGAGCGAAGTCAGGATAGAGATCGTGAAGGATTTTTGCCAGTACGTCTACGAGAATTACGGAAGGTTCCCCGCGTTTTTAGACCCGATGTTCACGAGGCTCGTTTTCCAGGCGCACCACCTGGACCTCGAATTCTACGACAAGCACTATGCCGAGGGGGCTTACACCGAGATGCACAAAAACCACTTTAAGCTCTGGCATCCGGATATGGAGGACCCGTTCGGGGGTAAGTAAGGGACTGTCTGCCCGAGCGTACACCTTTTGCGTTCGAGGTCAGTCGCGGTCGGGCGCGCCGAGGGGGAAGTATTGGCGGTAGGGACGCGCTTCTTCTATGACGCGGGCGAACGAAGGCCGCGCGTTCAGGCGGCTCCTGTAGGCGCGGACGTTTGGAAACCCTTCGCTTATCCGGTACGCCCAGTCGGCGTAGAATAAGGCCGGGGCCGCAGCGCAGTCCGCGAGGCCGAAGCCGCCGCCCGCCGCCCATTCACGATCCGTCATCCGGTTTTCCAGCCACCCATACGCCGTATCGAGCATGGCCCGCGCGTCGTCCACGCCCCCGGCGTCGCGGGCGGACGGCTCGCGGAGGGCGTCGAAGACAATAGTCTGCATCGGGGTGTGGACGTAGTTATCGAAGAAGCGGTCCATGAAGCGCACTTCGAGCGCCGATTCCGGATCGGCGGGAATCATGCGGCGAGGGCCGGGATAGTGAATGTCGAGGTACTCGATTATGATCGTCGCTTCGGCGATAGCCCGCCCGCCGCCGAGCAGGAGCGGGAACTTTTTCAGCGGCCAGAGCGCCTCGAACTCGGCGAACGTCGCGGGATCGGACGATTGATCCAGCATGCGCGGCGTGAAGGGTGTTTCGTTCTCGTATAGCGCTATCAATACCTTCTGGCAATAGGATGCGAACGGGTGAGTGAATAATTGCAGCGGCATGTCTTCGCACCCTATTTCGACACGGCGGCGTTCGTCGTACAGACCCAGCGGACGATGTGGCAGCCGCCCGTCCACGCCCTGCAGGAGTCGAGCGCATATCGCTGCGCTGTCCCGAGCGAATCGCCCCAGCCGGCGCCGTAGCCTATGTCGCCCACCGCCAGCGCGCCGCAGCCGTTTTCGAAATCGACCACGGCCTTGCAGTCCTTCTTTTCTGCGCGCAGCTTGCATTCCTCAATAGCCCCGTTTCGGGCGGAATCCTTGTCGGCATAGTCGAAAACGTATCCGTACATGCGCGTCGAAGGCGAAAATGCGATCGCCCCGAAGCGGCTCGACGAATCTTCGGCCCGGGAAGGTTCCGGCAAGCCGGTCAGGATAATTCCAATCGATAGAATAGTCAGTGTATAAAGCAGCTTCCGGTTCATGGTTAACTTCCTCCATAAAAAATTACTACCCCGTTCTCACCCCTTCATCACTGCCTGTAATGATTATAGTATTAAAAAGAGCGGTAATCCATAATCCGTTTCGGCCATTTAGAGGTCGAGGGGAAGGCCGTTCCGGGAGAGGTTTTTGTTCTTGTACCGCTTGTCGCTGGTGATGTCCTTGCCGATCCACTTGGGCGGTGTGAAGGCGGCGGACGCTTCGGAGGATTCGAATTCGACCTCGGCGGTGACGAGCCCTTCGAACCTGCCCGAATAGACGTCGAGCTCTATGACGTGAGGGCCGTAGGGGATCTCGTAACGGAGCTTTTCGACGCGTCTGCCTTCAGTAAAGGGCCAGAGGGCGTGGAAATCTTTCCTCCCGATGCGTATTTCGACCTCGTACCGCTTTAAATTACCGCCGGATTTGACGGTCAGGAAAAACTTTCCGTCCTTTTCCCTGAGCCTGACTTCGGTCCCGTCTTCGCCGATCGAAACGTAGCCCTGTCGTATCCGATGGACTTCGTAACCGGAAAGCCCGTCGGGCATTTCCTTTACGAGGAACTTACGCTCTATTTCGTCAGCCATGGGATTCTCTTGCGTCCCCGGCGGCGAGCTCTTTCACCTCGGCCCAGAGCGCGGCGTACGCCTTCGCGGAGAATGAGCCCGGCATGTGCGCCGTGAGAGGCTCCCTGTATACGCCCATCCTTTCGACCTCGGACCTGTAGGGAATGACGCTCGCGAGCACGTTCCCGTTTTCGGAAGACAGCCTTTCCATAATCTCCATGTGGAGGGACTTTCGCCGCTCGGCCATCGAGAAGAACGGATATACCTTCGTCGCGTCGAACTCTTTTTTGTCTAGGAACGAGCCCAGCTTTTCGAATGTCAACACCGAGAGCGGCGTCGGGACGAGCGGGACGAGGACGACGTCGGCGGCGTCGAGGACGTTCTCGGAGACGAGCGAGATACCCGGCGGGCAGTCGAGGAAGAGGTAGTCGTATTCGTCCGACACCTCGGAGAATATTTTTCTCAGCCGGGTCTTCGATTTCTTGAGGTCGTCGAGCGCGAGATCGAGGTTCCTGAAAGAGAGTTTCGAGGGAAGGAGGTCGAGGCCGGGGTAATCCGTCCCCTTTATGTTTTCGTCGATGCTGCGCCCGCCCTTTATGAACTTGTTCGAGTTGAAGTTCTTACCGGCGCGGATACGGAAGTACCACGAGCTCGCCCCCTGCGGGTCGAGGTCGCATATGAGGGTGCGGAAGCCGCCTGAAGAGGCGAGGTGCGCGAGGTTGACTGTGGCCGCCGTTTTGCCGACCCCGCCTTTCATGCTGTAGAGGGCGATCGTAATCATGAGACCATACTCTAATTACCCGAGAGCATTTTATCAAACAGGTCCTTCGTTTCCGGGCCCGAAAATTCCTCGAAGCGGGACGCGAATTCCGCGCGGCGCTCTTCCTGACGGGAGTAGAGGCACGAGATGAGCCCGCCCGCCGCTTCGACTATTTCCCTTTCTTTCGGCGAGCCCGCCGGCACGAGCGAAAGGAAGCCCTGTATGCTCCCCTGCTGGACGTGGAGGTCGTTGAAATCCCCGAGATTGTCCTGAAGGGATTTGAGCTGCTTTATGGCCCGCTTCACCTCGTCGCCGGGGAAGAGCGATTCGAAGAATTCGAAATAGTACCGGAGCTTCTTGCACTCTATCCTGAGCATGTGGAAGTCGGAGTCCGGGGAGTCGCCGGTTATGGCGCTCCCGAGGGCGAGGGCGTTTTTGTACCGTTTTCCGATGTGTTTCCGGGCGAGCTTTATGACCGGCTTTCCGGCCTTACCGCCGGTGCCCGACGATTCGGGCGAATCGAGGAACGCCCCCCATGAAATGAGTATCCGGCGGTATTCGTCCGATCCGGCGAAGGCCTTGAATTCCCCGAGCGCCTTTTCTCTCTCGCCGGCGATAAGTGTAAAGAGGGATTCGAGGCCGGGCCTTAACGACGGCGGAACCATCGCGGCGTACTTCTCCTTTCCGAGAAGATATATGTCGAGGTCGCGGAGGCGGTTGGTCATCCTGCCGAGCGTCCGGAGGGCGTCCTTCCAGCGCTCCCTCTCCTCCTCGGTGTATATATCCCTCGTGAGCGTGAGCGCCGAGCGCGAGCGCCGGACCGACACGCGGAAGTCGTGGAGAAATTCTGTGTCTATGTCGCGGAGCATCCCGTCCTCGTTCTTTTTCATCGTTTCGAGGAGCGCCTTCAATATTTTCCTGACGGCCTTGCCCGACGGCATGCCGGGGACGAGAGATACGTTGACCTTCGACGAATACGTTCCGATCGTCCCGCCCCCGGCCTTGAGGGAAGCGGACAGTATGTCGTCTTCGCCGGGCTCGAGCCCGAGGCCGGACAGAATCCCGGTCAGCTTTTCGAACTCCGCCCCGTACCCCCGGACGGGCTCGGCCTCGAGTATGGCGGCCCTTATCGGTGCCGCGTCGTTCTCTTCCCCGGAAACGGATTCGACGAGCCTTACGCGGGCTACCGTTTTCTCCTCGGCGCCCAGGAGCGCCCACGACCGTGTGTGCCTCGTGATCGTAACCAGGGGGAGGATGGCCCTTATCTCTCCGGCCTCGCGGAGCACGTCTCTCAAGCGGCCCTCGGGGAAATCGGCCCACTTCGGATACGCGGAGCCGGATCGGGGCACCGCCCCCGCCGAGGACGCTTCGCGTCCCTTCTCCCGGAGATGAAAGCGCTTGGCCTGCCTCGTCAGGAACCAGCCGCTTTTGTAGAGCGCGCTGTCGAACGTGTCGTAGTAGGTTTCCTTCACCGTCGAGGCCCCCCCGGGCGAGACGGCGAAAGCCCCTTCCAGCGCGGTTTTTATCTCGTCCAGCCGCGCCGGGTCAGAAATAGAATAATATTCCGTTTTGTGCAATACCGTTTCCTTGTTTCCGGAATTTTGGTCCCCCGGGTCTCCCGTTAGGGGCGGCTTCGGATGCGAGGACATCTTCGGGACCATACGCATTATATTACGGAATTATTAAGGAAATATTAAGATTGTGTGAACTTACCGGTTATTTTGTAACCGGAGCGGGGGCTTGCGAGCCAGGGGAGCATTAATTGCACCTGCACAGTCCCCTGCCCGGAACACCTGCCCATAATGGCGCGGGGGGATTACTTCAGCTCGGGCGGCTTCGGGACCCGGCACCCCGCCGCGCAGCATCGTCCGGGCTGCTTCGAAGCGCTCTTCTCTCCGGCGAGGACGCCCCTGTCGAGGAGGTTCCGGACGAGCTCCGTCTTTTCAACCACGGGGTAGTTGCGCCATATCTCGCGCTTCATCGCCTCGGGCGAGCCGCCGCCGTGGAGCGATATGACCGAGTACCAGCCGCTCTGCCCGGAGACCGTGAGGTCCTCTATGAGGCGTGCGGCTTCCATCCGCCGCTCGGCCGGGATATCGGAGCGTCCGCCCAGCACGGCCGTCAACGACGCCCTCGTCTCGGGGTTGTGGTCTTCGTCCGGGCCGGGCAGAGCTACGATAAGTCCGCCGGAAACGTAATGGGCAATCCTCTGCATGTCGTAAATTTTTGTCGCCAGCAGGAGCTTCCCTATATTGGAGAACACGGCGTCGGGCATCACCGAGCCGGCGGGGTCCTCGGTGCAATACACGGACGCAGCCACGCCGCAGGCGAAGAAGCTTTCCGTGATCGTGATGAGGTCCACCATCTGCTCGCGTATGTGTCCGTGCCTGTCCGCGTCGAGCCCGTTCGCCTCGACCATAACCGCGCCGGCCCCGATGAGGAGGTCGCCGAACCCGGCGCGCGCGCCGATGCAGGAATGGCGGTGGTGCGTGGCGTAGGACGTCGTAAGGAAGCCGCCCTCCTCGTATTCGCCTGCGAGAAAGACCCTTTCGTAGGGCACGAACACGTCGTCGAAAATGACGACGCCGGTCGACTGTCCGTATTTCGCCGAAAATTTCGCCGCGGGCTCTCCCGGGCGTCCCGCCGGCCTCGCAACTATCGTTACGCCGGGCGCGTCCACGGGCACGGCGCAGCAGACGGCGAAGTCCGCGTCTTCTTTCGTATGCGTGCGGCAGGGCATCACGAGGAATTCGTGAGCGTAGGGCGCGCCCGTGACTATTGCCTTGGTGCCGCGGATCACTATGCCGCCCGGACGGCGCTCTTTTATGTGGACGTATACGTCTGGGTTCGCCTGTCGTCCGGGACGCATGGAGCGGTCGCCCTTGGCGTCGGTCATGGCGACGGCGAGCGTGAGGTCGCGCTCCTGTACTCCGTGAAGATATTCGAGAAAGCGCTGCGAGTAATCCGTATTGTGGGCGTCGTCCGTACGCCGTGTCGCCTGGAAGATACCGTTCAGCGCGTCGTGCGTAAGGTAGCGCATGGCGCAGCCCGAGACCTTGCACACGAGCCGGACGGCCTCGAGCTTATTGAGGAGGTCGGTAGAGCTCTCGTCGATGTGAACCATGCGGTTTACGATCTCGCCGGACGTGCCCTGGCGGGCCCTCATCACGGGGAGATACTCGGGCAGGTCGGCGAAGTCGTAAGTTACGCCGACGGCGTTTATGCCCGGCGCCAGAAGCGGCTCGTCGGGAACGCTATCGACGGCGCTTCCGTTTATGAACACGCGCGGCTTGTATTCGCGCAGGGATTCGCGATAATCGGATGCTGTCATTATCATATGACGCCGCCCCCTTCAGGCAGTACTTGTACTAAATTCTAACAGTGTTAGAATTATTGTCAACCGTTATACCGGAAGGTGAGCGAATGGCTGTTACAAAGACCAGGGAGAGCCTCGAAAAGCGAAGACGGAGGGGCCGGATGGAGGCCGTGAGCGAGCACAAGCGCGGGCTCATCCTGAAAGCCGCGAGAGAGGTGTTCGAGAAGGAAGGGCTCGAAGGGGCCAGCATAAGAGCCATCGCGGCGCGGGCCGGTTATACGGCCGCCGCACTCTATTTTTACTTCGATTCCAAAGAGGCGGTCTACGCCGAGCTCCTAAGGGTTTCGCTGTCCGAGCTCGGCAGAGCGGTTAACGGCGCAGTGTCCGGGGCCCGCACCCCCGAAACGCGCCTCAGGGCGGCGGCAATGGCGTTCTTCCAGTTTTACGCCGACAATCCGCGCGACCTCGACCTCGGGTTTTATCTTTTCAGGGGCGGTATGAAGCCGGTAGGGCTCGGGCGCGAACGTGACAAGGCCCTAAATGCCGGGCTCGAGGCGGCCCTCCATCCGATAGCGGACGCCGCCGAAGCCCTCGGCGCTACGCGTGACGAGGCGAACCTCTTGATGGTGGACGTGTTCGCACATGCCTCGGGGCTTTTGCTTCTACTCCACACCGGGCGCATACGCATGTTCGGCGCATCGGCGCCGGGGCTTATGGAAGATTATATTCGTTACAGGACCGCCAGGGTCGGGAAATGAAGAATTACAATTTCAGGACCTTCGCGCCCCTTATGCGCCCTTCCTTGAGCTGAACGAGCGCCTCGTTCGCGTCTTCGAGAGGGTACTCCTCGATCTCGGGGCGGAGGTTTATCCCGGCCGCGATTTCGAGGAAGTCGGCGGCGTCGCGGCGGCTGACGTTGGCGACCGACTTTATCTCCTTTTCCATCCACAGATCCCGCGCGTAGTCGAGCTTGAGTAGATAGTCCTTGTCGGCCTCTTCCTTGCGTATCGCGTTTATGACGAGCCGTCCGCCGGGGGCGAGATTCCCGAGCGCCTCGACCACAGGCCTCCAGACGGGCGTCGTGTCGATGACGGCGTCGAGCTGGACGGGAGGGGTGTCCCCGGTATCGCCCGTCCATATCGCGCCGAGGCTTTCGGCGAACTCGCGCTCGGCTTCGCTCCGGGCGAAGACGTAGATGTGCGACTGGGGGTAGAGGTGAAGAGCTGTTTTTAACACGAGATGCCCCGAAGCGCCGAAACCCGTAAGGCCGAGCGCGCCGCCGTCGGAGAGGTTCGAAAGTCTGAGCGACCTTAGACCTATCGCCCCCGCGCAGAGGAGGGGCGCGGCCTCGGCGTCGGAGAAGACGGACGGTATGGGGTAGACGTAGGCGTCGCGGGCGAGCATGTATTCGGCGTAGCCGCCGTTACGGTCCCTCCCCGTAGCGAGGAACTCGGGGCAGAGGTTGTCGTTGCCCGAGGCGCAGTACGCGCACTCGCCGCAGGAGGAGTATATCCACGCCGCCCCTACCCTGTCCCCGGCCCGGTGGAGCGCGGCGTCCTCGCCGGCATCTACCACGGTTCCCACGACCTGGTGGCCCGGGATAACCGGCAAGTCCGGGGGCGGGGTCCTGCCCTCTATCTCGTCGAGCTCCGTGTGGCAGACGCCGCAGGCCGAGACTCGTATAAGTATTTCGTCGCCCTCGGGAACGGGAACCGGGAGGTCGGCCGCCGCCAGCGGACGTGTATTCCGCCCGACCGGCTTTAGTTCGGTTATCAACATCGCTTTCAAGGCGTCATTTCCCCCCGGCCGTTTCTTCCTCGCCTACGATGAGGCCGTCCTTTATCTCGTAGACCTTTTTCGTCCGTTCCGCGAGCTCGGGCTCGTGGGTTATCATAAGTATAGACCTTCCCTTTTCGTTGAGCTCGAGGAATACGTCCATGACCAGGGCCGAGTTTTTGGAGTCGAGGTTGCCCGTGGGCTCGTCGGCCATGACTATCTCGGGGTCGTTCGCGAGCGCCCTCGCGATGGCGACCCTCTGCTGCTCGCCGCCTGAAAGCTGGTAGGGCTTCCGTCCTTCCTTCCCCTCGAGCCCGAGCTCGGCCAATAGCGAGTAGCTCCTGTCCTTCGCTTCGGGGCGTTTTATCCCGTGCTTCAGCATAGGGACCATGACGTTCTCGGAGGCCGTGAGCTCGGCGATGAGGTAGTGGAACTGGAACACGAACCCGATCTTGTGGTTCCTGATGTCGGAGAGGGACTTGCTGTCGGTGAAATCGACCTTCTGTCCGTCCACGTAAACTTCGCCCGATGTCGGCGAATCGAGAAGCCCGAGGACGTACATGAGCGAGCTCTTGCCCGAGCCGGACGAGCCGACTATAGAGGTGAAGTCGCCTTTCCCGACGGCGAGCGATATGCCGTTCAGTATGCTGCTTTCGCCTATGGATTTATGGAGATCCCTGCCTTCTAGTATCACGTTCATACGCTTGACCTGAATATATCGACGGGGAAGAGCTTCGAGGCCCGCCACGACGGGTAGAACGACGCCAGGAACGAGAACAGCATCGCGAAGATAAAGCCGTAGACGAAAAACGCGGGGCGCCTGTCGAGGACGAAGCCCTTCGTCCTGATTATGCCCACGATGTCGAACCTGAGGGAAGCGAGCCACTCCTGTATGAGATAGCCGAGGAGGCAGCCCAGAAGCGCGCCGATGAAGCCGACGAGTATGCCCTGTATGACGAAGATCTTCGTAATCTCCCTGTCTTCGTAGCCTATGGCCTTTAGTATCGCTATGTCCTTTTTCTTTTCGAGGACGGTCATCATCATGATGTTGAATATTCCGAACGCCGAGACGATGAGTATAGCGAAGACTATCATGTAGGTGATCATGTTCTGCATCTTGAATATCTGGAGAAAATTCCGGAAGGCTCTCTGCCAGCTCTCGGCGTAGTACCCCGTGTCCGAGGACATCTCCCTGGCTATGCTCTCGGCGTCGTCGACGTCCTTCAATTTAACGATGAGCTCGTTCACCTGGTTGGGCTTGTCGAGTATCGCCTGGAGGGTGCGCATGTTGAAGTAGACCCTGGTTTTGTCGATGCTCGTTATGCCGGAGTCGAAAAAGTCCGCCACCTTGAGCGTGTACAGGCCCCCCGCCGGGGAGACTATCGTGACTTTCTTCCCGATCTCCTTGACGCCGAGATCGCGTGCGAGCTCGCTGCCGAGAATAACGCTGTTACGGTCGGTGACGAGCTTGTCGAGGTTCTTGTGCTGGAGGTAGTCGTCGACGACGGAGGCCGACCTTTCGAGCTCGGGATCGACGCCTATCATGCTCACGCCCTTGTCCTTGGTGCCGTAGTTTATTATGCCCTCGCCGGTGAGGTGGGGCGCGATGCCCACTATGCGCGGGTCGGCCGAGTATTGCTTAAGGAAATTGTTGTAGCCGATTATCTTGTCCTTGAGCTCCTTGGGCCGCGAGCCCAGGACGTCGGCTACCACGCCGTCGCCGTACGCCGCGCGGAGTATCCTGCCCTCGTCGTCCTCTTCCTGGACCCTGAGCGTGATGTGGGCGTTTATGTCTATCGCCTGGCGGATGAAGTAGAGCTGAAAGCCGTTCATGACGGCGCTCATGGATATGAAGGCCGCGACGCCTATCGCGACACCGAGCGTGGAGACGAGCGCCTGCCGCTTCCTTTCCGTCAGCAGCTTGAGCGCTATGAACACTATGGGGCTCAACGGGTGATTATCTCCTCGTTCGCCCCGACGCCCTTTTTGATCTCGACGACGCCGTCGGTATTGGCCCCGGCCTCGACGGGAACCTTCACCTTCTTTCCGTCCCTTACTACCTCGACGTAGCCGTCATCGACGGCCTCTTCGCTGACGAAAACCCCATCTCTGTCGTCTACGATGATGTTGCCCTCGACGGTTATGCCGACCGGTATGCCCGGCGGATAGTCGTTATCGGCCTTGACCTTGACCGTCCTCGACACCCTGTCGGCCTCGCTTTCTATGACGGTGAGCTTCCCCTCGAAGACCTCGCCGGGATAGGCGTCGGTCGTGACGAGCACTTTCTGCCCGGGCTTAAGAAGCGGGACGAATTCCTCGTCTACCTGGAGCACGGTTTCGAGCTTGCCCGTGTCGCCTATGGAAAAGAGGAGGTCGTCCTTGAAGACGCTGTTCACGTAGTCGCCCTCTTCGATGAACTTCCTCAGCACCTTGCCGTCCACGGGCGCCTTTATCCTGTGCTTTTCGATCTCCTCGACGACCGCCTGCTCGGACGCGGTCAGGGAATCGAGCTCGGAGCCGAGCGAGGCGAGCTGGTCTTTCAGGGCTTCCATGGACTTGGTGTACGTCTTTTCCGTGACTTCGACGCTCTGGCGGGCCTGGTCGTAGGCCTCCTTCGATATGATGCCTTTCCGGTAGAGCGACTCCCTCCGGGCGAAGTTGCCCTTTTCGATCTCGGTGTTCATCTTCCAGATGTCTATCTCGTCACGGAGCGCCTTCAGGAAAGGCGAGTCTTCCTTCATCCTGTTCTCGACGAGCTCCTTCTTCGCACGGACTTCCCTTAGCTGCTCGTCGAGCTTGTCGTTCCGTATGATGGCGACGACGTCGCCCTTCTTTACCTCGTCCCCCTCGGCGACGAATATCCGCTGTATGTACCCCGAGACCTCGGGCTTTATCTGCACCTTGCCTATGCTGTCTACGTATCCCGAGGCGTAAACGGACTTTATGTAGCGCCTCTTCTCGGCCTTTTCGACGCCGGTGCCGTCGTCCCCCATGAACATGAGAAAATAGACGAGGCCCCCCGCGAGGAGGATGCCCCCGATAATGAGATATTTTTTATTCATATAGTCAGTGTCCCGTACCGGCCGCCGCTGGCGTCCGCGGGCTTATATACCGCCCATTCGTGGATGCGAAATGTGTGCCCGGCCCCGGCGTGTATAAAGATGCGTAATAGAATAACATCAACCCGGCGTTTTCTGAGCGTTAATCCTATGTTTATTTTACTATTTTACCCGGACCGCGCACGCGGCGGAATGCGGGCGGGCATATGACTGGGGAACACGAAAATTTCCCGAAAAAATGGGCTATAAACTCGCAAAATCGCGTCGTTTTTTGTGTATAATGTATGTGACGGCTTTCCACGAATAAAACCAGGCGGCGTTGTAATGGGCGTTCGGCTCGGCGTAATAATTTAATTTATTATTATTCTCGAAGGATTAGACCGGCTCTGTAATGAAACCAAGGAGGATTTTAAAGTGATTAAGAAGATCGTCTGGGCGTCGGACGGGTCGAAGGATTCCATACATGCGCTGTCGCACGCGGAGAACCTGGCGAGGATGTTCGGCGCCGGGATAGTGGGGCTGTACGTCATCCCCGAGTATTTCGAGGTCAGCACCATAGACGAGTTCGAATCCGAGAGGCTCGACCTTCTGGCCAGCTGGATAAAGGAGAAGGAATCCAAGGGGAGCAACAGGCTCAGCAGCATAGCGGCCGAAATGCGCGAAAAGGGGCTCGACTTCACGACGCGCATAAAGCAGGGCGTCCCCTATCACAGGATAATAGAGACGGCGGAGGAGGAAAATGCCGACCTGATAATCCTCGGCAAGGGGAAGGCCGAAGAGAAGAACATCATAGGCGGGACGGCGCTCAAGGTGCTCCGCCACTCGAAGATCCCCGTGTACATAGCGAAGGGCGAGAAGCCGCCGAAGGAGATAAAAAAGATACTCGTCCCGACGGACCTCTACCGCATACTGTCGCGAGACCTCGAGGTCACTCTGGGCATCGCGAGGCAGATCGACGCCGACATATACAGCCTTAATATCGTCGTCACGGGCGAAGGGAAATACCCGCCGAAGCTGATAGAGCTCGCGAGAGGCGACGCCTACAACAAGCTAACCGAGCAGGTCGAGGACGCAAAGCTCGAAGACAGGGTCGAGACGGTCGTCGAAACCGCGAGGAACGCGTGGACGGGGATCGTGAATTTCGCCCGGCACAAGGAAATCGACCTTATCGTCATGACGACGTACGGTGATTACAAGATGAGAAAGGACGACTTCGTGGGGAACATAACCGAAAGGGTCGTCCAGGAGGCGCACTGCCCCGTAATCACCGTAAGGCCTCTCTGACGCGGCCGGCCGGGGGCCCGTGCGCTGACGAAAGCGGCGCGTTATGATAATATTATCTTAGCCCGTCCGCCCCATGGCCGGTACGGAGACACTGACGGAAACTGGAAGAAAAGCATATGAAAATCGATACGATACTATGGGCCACGGACGGATCGCAGGAGGCCGAGCTCGCGCTCGGATACGCGAAATACCTGGCCGGTCTCACCGGGGCGGGAATCATCGGGCTTCACGTAATACCGCTTCCCGGCGGGCTGTTTTTCGAAGCGCTCAGGGAAAAGGACGCTTCGTTCGACGAATGGCAGAAGGGCATCGAGGCCCAGGCCGAGGATAGGTTCGCCGACGCCAAGAAGGAGCTCGAGGAATCGGGCATACCGTTCGAGGGCGTCCTCGTGCGCGGAGAGCCCGCGGAAGAAATAATCGCCTTCGCGGAAAGAAGAAAGGCGGGACTCATAGTGATGGGCAAGAGGGGGCACAGCCTCCTCGAAAAAGTCGTCGTCGGCAGCGAAACGGCCAAGGTGCTCCGGGGCTCGCGCGTGCCGGTGCTCGCGGCCAAGAGGGACAAACCCTTCGACGGCGGGGCCATCACCAGAATAATCATCCCCGTCGACCTTTCGGACGAGGCGGAATCGGCGTTCATGTACGCGCTCGACCTCGCCGAGCTCACCGGGGCCGAGGTTACGGCGGTATACGCGCTCAGGCTCGACATGTACGCGCAGGACATACCCGCCGGGGCGCTCGATATAGTCATCAGGGAATCCTACTCCGAGCTCGCGAAGACGGCGTCTAAATTCAGCAAGGGCTACGAGGAGTCGAGGGACGTCAAGCTTTCAAGGCCCGTGGCGACGGACATCGTGCACGGCATAAGCCCTGCGCTCTCTATTTCGCAGTATGCCAAGGAGAACGACGCGGATCTCATCGTGATCAACACGCACGGCAGGACGGGCATAGAAAGGTTCGTGCTCGGGAGCGTAACCGAAAGGCTCATACCCGAGTCGCCCTGCTCCGTCATAGCGCTCAAGCCGTAAACAATTCGCCGGTATGACATGCGTAAAAGCCAGAGCAAAGACAGGCAGGGGTTAATCCGCTTTCTGAGCTCGGCCGCGTCGTACCCTCATAACCCGGGGGAGGTTACGCACCTCCAGACCCACGCTTCGGACGTGTTCGTCGCCCCGCCTTACGTGTACAAGGTCAAAAAGCCTGTCGATTTCGGCTTCCTCGATTTCACCACGCTCGAAAAAAGGAAATATTTCTGCGAAAGGGAGATAGAGCTCAACCGGAGGCTCTGCCCGGGGACGTATCTCGGCGTCGAGGAGATACGGCTCGGCCCGGGCGGGTTTTCGTTCGGAGGCGAGGGGGAAACGGTCGAGTACGCCGTAAGGATGAGAAAGCTCCCCGAGGATAGGTTTCTCAAGAACCTTCTCCGTGACGGGAAGTGTTCCGGGGAGGATTTCAGGCGACTGGCCCGAAAGCTCTCCGATTTTTACAGGGGACAGACGCCCGGCGGGGAGGTCGTCTCGAACGGTGCTCCGGAGAAGGTAAGGAGCATAATCGACGACAACGAGCGCACCGTTAAAAATTTTGTCGGAAAGACTATCTCCCGAACATCCTGGGAGGCGATACATTTCTTTAACGAAAGGTTTTTCGCCGAAAAGGCCGGCCTCTTCACCTCACGTAAGGACGGGGGGTTCGTAAAGGACTGCCACGGCGACCTCCACATGGAGCACATCAACATCGGCCCGGACGACATATGCATATACGACTGCATAGAGTTTAACGACAGGTTCAGGTATATAGACGTGGCGTCGGACGTGGCTTTCCTCGCGATGGACCTTGACTTCAACGGCTATTTCGGCCTCGCGAGGGAGTTCGTCGCGGACATGGCGGGTGCGCTCGGGGAATCCGCCGGGGGAGTCCTCGATTTCTACAAGTGCTACAGGGCGTACGTCCGCGGGAAGGTCGGCGGCCTGACGTCCGTCGGCGAGGGGGTTCCGGATGACGAGAGGCGAGAGGCCGCCGAGACGGCCCGAAGGTACTTCACCCTGGCCCTCAGGTATGCGCTTCTCGGGTCCACGCCGACCGTGATCGTGGCCTTCGGCGTCATAGGCTCCGGGAAATCTACACTCGCCGAAATGCTGGCGAGAGAGCTCTCGTGCCCCGTCGTATCGTCCGACAGGGTGAGGAAGGAGATCACCGGGACGGGCGAGACGGAGAGGAGGCGCGAAGGATACGAGGGCGGCATATATTCCCCGGAAACGACCGCGAGGACATACGAAGAAATAATATCGCGGGGGCTGAAGGCGCTCGGGAAGCACAACACCGTCGTACTCGACGCGAGCTTCTCGAAGCGCAGATGGCGGGATATGGTGTTTGAAAAATCGGCTGATAACGGGTTTGGCGCCCTATTCGTGGAGACCGCCGCACCCGAAGAAGTTCTGAGAGGCAGGCTGGCAAGGCGTGAGGAAGAGGGCACGTCCGTTTCCGACGCCGGGCCCGAGATGCTGGAGAGGTTCACAGCGGATTTCGAGCGGCCGGACGAGCTCGGCGCGGGGAAGCTGTTCGCCGCCGATACGGACGGGGAGGCGGAAGAAACGCTGCTCCGTCTTTTTAAAGACATGATAACGAAAAGGGTTTAACCCTTTCAAGAGGGAGGCGGGGATGAGATCGGGAAAGACGTTCGAGCTTTCTATCGCGCCGGCCCCGGCCGCTTTCCTCGCCGGGGACCGGGCGGCCTTCATCCCTTACCAGGCCGGGTACTTTCAGAGAGGGCTTGCATAGCAGGGATATGCGTGTACCGTCATGAATAGCGCCTGACGGCATCGGGACGGTCCTCTATGAATCTTCCGGAAAAACCTTACAACCATACCGCGGATGAAGTGCTGGACGCGCTCGGCGTAGCGCCCGGGGACGGGCTTTCGCCGGACGAGGCCGGAAAGCGCCTCGGCGAGTTCGGCAAAAACCGCGTGGGCGGGGCGAAGACAGCCAGCGCGTGGGGCATATTGCTTAACCAGTTCAGGAGCCTCATAGTGCTCCTCCTGGCAGCCGCGGGCGGGGTGTCGCTCGCCTTCGGGGATGTGCCGGAGTTCGCCGCCATAATCGTCGTAATAATCATAAACGCGGGCATCGGTTTTTTTACCGAGCTCCGTGCGGCCCGCTCGATGGAGGCCCTCGGGAAGATGGTTCTCGTCGAGGCGACCGTGAGGCGCGGGGGCGGGACGCAGGTCCTCGCCGCCGAGGATATCGTTCCCGGAGACATCGTGATACTCGAAGCGGGCGACGTCGTGCCCGCCGATGCGAGGCTCGTAAAGTCGTCGGGAGTGGAGGTAGACGAGTCTTCGCTCACGGGGGAATCCGTCCCGGTTCACAAAAATACGGAAGCGCTGAGCGGCGAGCCCGTGCTCGCCGACAGGGCGAACATGCTCTACATGGGCACCGCTCTCACGAGGGGCTCGGCCGAGGCGGCCGTCACGGCAACGGGGAAGGAAACGGAGCTCGGCCGCATAGGCAAGCTCGTCGAGGGCGTGGGGCGCGAGACGACGCCCCTCGAAAAGAACCTCGACAGGCTAGGCAACCATCTCATATGGGCCACCCTCTTCACCGCCGCTGTCGTAATAGCCGCCGGGATACTCAGGGGCCGCGACGCGTTCCTGATGATCGAGACGGGTATAGCCCTCGCCGTCGCCGCCATACCGGAAGGCCTCCCCGTCGTGGCGACGATCGCGCTCGCCCGCGGGATGATGCGCATGGCGCGGATGAACGCCCTCGTAAACAGGCTTAGTGCGGTGGAAACGCTCGGCTCGACGTCCGTCATCTGCACCGACAAGACCGGGACGCTCACCGAGAACAGGATGACCGTCGAGGTGATGGACACCGAGGGGGCCGGGCTCGAAATCGAGCGCGGCGGGGGCGTCGTACGGTTCCTCGTAAACGGCGCGGAAGCGGACCCGGCTTCGAGCGAGACCATACGCCGGGCGCTCGAAGTCGGCGTCCTATGCAACACCGTCCCCGTGGATTACGACGGCGAGGGGGTGACGGCCGGGGATCCAATGGAGACGGCCCTCGTCTCCGCGGGAAGGGAAGCCGGCATCGGGAAGCAGGCCCTTCTCGAGCGCTTCCCCGAGGCGAAGCTCTTCGCCTTCGACAGCGCCGTGAACATGATGGCGACGGCTCGCAGGGCGGACGGCGGATTCAGGACGGCAGTCAAGGGGGCTCCGGGCCCGGTCCTCCGCGCGTCGGCGTTCGTATCGACCCCCGAGGGCGAAAGGGAGCTCACGGACGAGGACAGGGAGGCGTGGAGGAAGAAGAACGACCGGCTCGCCGCAAAGGGGTACAGGGTTATAGCCCACGCGGAGAAGAAGACGGACAGTGAGCCCGAAGACCCTTACGAGGGACTCACGTTCCTCGGGCTCGTGGGCCTTCTCGACCCGCCCCGTCCGGACGTAAAGGACGCGATCAGGAAATGTATAGAGGCCGGGATAAAGGTCGTCATGGTGACGGGCGACCATCCCTCGACGGCGAAAAACATCGCCCTCGCCGTCGGGCTCGTGGACGACAGTAACGTCAGGCCCCTGCACGGGAACGTGATAAAAAAGGTCGAGAGCCTTTCCGACGAGGATTCGGAGATAGTTTCGGATTCGCTCATCATAGCGCGCGTGAGCCCCGAGCAGAAGCTGGAGCTCGTGAAGATGAAGCAGGAGAACGGGCTCGTCGTCGCCATGACCGGGGACGGCGTTAACGACGCCCCCGCCCTCCGCCAGGCGGACATCGGAATCGCGATGGGGCTACGGGGGACACAGGTCGCGCGCGAGGCGGCGGACATTGTGCTGAAGGACGACTCGTTCGGGACCATCGTCAGCGCCGTCGAGCAGGGCCGCATCATTTACGGGAACATAAAGAAATTCATCTTCTATCTCATATCGTGCAACGTGAGCGAGATAATGATAGTGGCCTTCGCGTCGTTCGCCCTGATACCGCTCCCGATACTGCCGCTACAGATACTGTTCCTGAACCTCGTAACGGACATATTCCCGGCGCTCGCGCTCGGGATGGGAGAGGGAGGCGAGCACGTAATGAAGGAGCCTCCGAGGGACCCGAAGGAGCCGCTCCTAACGCGGCGGAGGTGGCTCGGCATAGCGGGGTACGGCGCCGTGATAATGTTCTCGGTGCTAGGGGCGCTGCTATACGCGATACACGGGCTCGGGTACGAGAGCCGGGAGGCGGTGTCGGTATCGTTCCTGACAATCGCCTTCGCGCAGCTCTTTCACGTGTTCAACATGCGGGACAAGGGCTCGGGCCTCGTAAACAACGAGATAACGCGTAACCCCTACGTGTGGGGCGCGCTCGCACTGTGCTCGATCCTTATTGCGGCGGCAGTGTACGTAAAGCCGCTCGCCGAGGTGCTCAGGATAATCCCGCCGGACGCCGGCGGGTGGACGCTCGTACTCGTCATGAGCCTCTTGCCCGTCGTGATCGGGCAGGCCCTTAAGCACTTCGGAAAGACCGCGTAGCCGCCCTCCCCCGTATCAGCCCTTGGTCGGGTCGGGGACTATCTGGTAAATAACGCTGTTGCCGCTGTAGAACGGCTGGTAATACGCCCCTCCGAAAATGTAGTACGTCGTGCCGTTTATGGTCTTCGACTGCGCGCCGTCGGGAAGCGCCTGCACCGTGGCCCCGACGGGAGCGTTCACTACCTGGTAGCCCTGTGACGTGTTCGAATAAAACGCGCCGCCGCAGTTATAGTACTCGGTCGCCTGGACGTAGACCGTGGAGCACGACGGCGGGAGCGTAGTCACCACCGCCCCCGGAGGCGGCGGAACGACGATGTACTGCGTCCCCCGGGGCTGGTAGTAGACGCCGTTCGTGTAGTAGAACGGGTCGCCGGATACGTAGACCGTCGTGTAGGACGACGGCAGGGAAGCCACGGCCGCGCCGACAGCGAGCCCTCCCGCGAACGCCCAGCCGGAATAGTACCCGCCCCAGGTATTCCAGTAGCCGTGCCAGTAGTTGTCGTAGTGATTGTCGTTGTAAACGTTTACGGTGTTGTTATTGAAGCTGTCGACGTTCCGGTTGACGTTATTGTTGTCCACGTTCCTGTTGACGTCGTTGTTATCTATATTGCGGTTTACGTTATTGTTGTCGATGTTCCGGTTCACGTTGTCGTTGTTTATATTGCTGTTTACGTTGCTGTTATCGAAATTGCGGCCGCCCTGGCCGCTGAAGCTGTCGCCCCTGTCGCCCCCGAAAGACTGCGAGCCGCCGCCCTGAAAGCCCCTGTAGTCCCCGCCGCCGAAGCCTCCGCCACCGCCGCTGTACCTTACGCTACCCCCTCCGCCGCCGAAACCTCCACCACCCCCGAAACCGCCGCCGCGCCCGCCCCCTCCGAAGCCGCCCCTGGCATGGGAGTCGAGAGGCAGCGTCAGCGTGAACGTAAGCAGCACCGCCGCTGTGACGGTCAAGAATTTCGATATCGTTCTCGTTTTATTCGTTTTCATGCTGCGCCTCCCTTAAAGCCCTTCCTGCTTGTTCTTTTCCTGCATTTTAAGGAAATCGATTTTCATCGCTCCGGGCGGTATCTCGGGCTTAAACACGGACGGATCAATGGACGGGTCGATGCTCCAGTGAGAGAATTCGGCCGAGTACTGGGGACTGCCGGGAACCGTCTTGTAATTTATGACGAGCTTGCACGGGAGCCTGTCGGCCCCGTCTGATATCCATATCTGCCAGTCTATATATTTCTGGACGAACGCCAGGTGCGTGCACGACTTGTTGTCGATGGTGCTTTCGCCTGCTACGACCCCTGCGACGGCGTTGGATATGAAGGCTTTATAGGGATCCGCCGAGAGGATGTCGGCGAGGGGTATGGTCATGCCGTAATCGCTTATGAGAAAATCCATCGTCTCGTCTATCGTGCCGGGTGTCGGAAGCGCGCCGTAAAAGCCGTTGTCGGCGTCGAGGACGGTTATTTCGCTGCCCGTGTACCAGATCTTCCGGCTCTGGAGATCGCCGTCGAACGAGGCGTAGGCCTTGCCTGGTCTCTCGACGGTCAAGTCGACCGCTCCACCGTATTTTATGAGAAGGCCGGAAGGCATGAGCCTGTCGAAATCGACGTCGGCTGATACGGTGAAGGCCTTCGCCCTGGCGAGAACGGCGCTCATCGCCCTTAGCAATTTGTCGGCCTCGGGATCGATTACGGGTTTTATTTCGGCGGCTTTCGGTGAAGCCGGGGTTTCCGCCGCTGCGGAGGACGACACCGGAACAACCGTCCCTGAAATGATAAACAGGACGAATACCAGCACGGCAAAGCACCAGGGTGAGAAATTCGAGCCTAACTCCATTCGGAGATACCTCCTTGCGTGATTACAAAGTCTATACCCCTTTCGGCCGGAGCGGAACATATGCCCCTATTCTTCGTGGGCGTCGTGCGTCACGTCGCGCCTGACGACGAGCACCGGGCACGGGGACGTGAACATCACCTTGTGGCTCGTCGTGCCGACGGAAATTTCGCCCGTGGAGGTCGTGATCCCGTGAGAGCCGATTACGATGAGGTCTATCCCCCTTTCGGATGCGACGTTATTTATGACCTTCCACCTCTCGCCTATAATGATGTCCGTTTCGACCTCGATCCCCCTGCCCTCGAAAGCCTCCCTTTCGTCCGTCATCTTCTCTGCCATCTTCGCTTCGAGGGCCTCGTAAAAATCCCTTATCTCGTCGTCGATGCCGTCAGAGTCGAGCGGCTCTATGGCGTGGAGTATGGACACCCTGGCCCCGAGGGCTTCGGCCAGGTAGAGGGCGTGGTCTTTCGCCGCGGTCATCGCCTCCGAGAAATCGGTCGGGAACATTATCTTCGCTATCTTCATTCGTATCCTCCTTCGCCGGGGGTGCGCCCGGGTTATGCATGGTTCATTTGGGAGAGTGGTCGAGCGCCTTTACGAGGCCGTTCAGTATGTCGGTCGTCGTCAGCATCCCCAGAAGCGAGCCGTCGGGCCCGACGACGGGCAGCGCGTTGAACTTGTTCCTGCTTATTATCCGCGCCGCGTCTTTCAGGGACATGTCGGGGGAGACCGTTACGGGGTCGGGCGTCATTACGGCCGCCACCGTGAGCCCGGGGCCGTCCACCGTCCCGGCGACGGCGAGGCGGAGGTCCCTGTCGGTTACGATACCGAGGAGCTTCCCGCCCTCGACCACGGGGGCCTGGCGGACCACCAAATCCGTGAGCCTGCTGAATGCGACGCGGACGTCCTCGCCCGGAGGAACCGTGAACGGGTCCTTTGTCATGTTATCTTTCACGAGCAGCATAATCCTCACTTTCTGCTGTAAAACATAAATAAAGTATACACCGGCCCGAAGGCTCTTTCGCCGTCCGGGGGACCCGAATATTTTATCAGAAGAAGGCGCTTGACGCTAAAGGGGAAGGGGGAAAAGCGGGATTATTTCTTTATCTCGCCGGGCGAGCCGAGGACTTTCAGCGAAGACTTTACCGTCTCCCTGACGATGGCCCCGTAGGGCATTTTGAGCACGCCCGTTTTGTGGAAGAGTATGGCACGCGTCAGCATGCCGGTTACGTAGGCGGCCCCCAGCTTTTCGTTAAGGCCGGAGAATTCGCCCGACTTCAGGCCGCTCTTTATAATAGAGGAGAAAACGTCCACGGGCTTTTTAATCGTTTTGGGAATTTTACCGAGCTCGGTAAAGTGGCCTATCATGATGTAGGCGTAGACCTCGGGCTCCCTTCTGGCGAACTCGAAAAAAACCTCGATGGCCGCCGCAAGCTTCCCCGAGGGGGTTTCTGCTTCGAGGGACTTTTTATCGAGCTCTTCCCTGAACATGGACATGCAATCGACGAAGAGCCTCAGGGCGAGGTCGCCCTTGCTTTCGAAATGGTTGTATATGGAGCCTTCGGAAACCCCGGCCTCCCGGGCGATCTCCTTCGTCGTCGTGCCGGAGATTCCGTTCCTGATAAACAGAGAAAGAGCGGCGCTCCGTATCCGTTCGGCGGGTTCTGTAATATTTCTGCTCATGGAAGGTATCCCGATATTATTCCATGATGTTATCGAATCCGCCAATTTCGGCATCGGGGCTGTAGGCGGGATCGGACTTGAGGGCCTCCTCGCTCGCGAACGCCGCGATGCCGTAGCCCATGGGCGAGGCGATCTCGGGGCTCTTCAGATAATGCGCCTTCCGGGCGTCTATCCAACCGCCCGCGGCGAAATCGGCAACGTATATCCCCGACGCGACATCCTCGCCGCCGTCGGTCTTGAGCTCGGCCGCGAGGCAGCCTATGTCGTCGAATTTCTTCGCCTGGCCCTTCTTCGTCACGTACTGCGCGGCGAACCTCTGGTCGCTTATTATCATCCTGCACCTCTCGCAGACGTCCTCGCCGTAGTGGACTTCCACGGGGCCGGTTTGCGGCTTGTCCCCGCACGCCGTGAACGACAACGCCAATAAAAGAAAGAGAACGTATCTCATGGTTCTTCCCTCCTGAATATGCTGAACGACGCGAGCGCCAGCGCGAAGGGCGCTATCGTCCATAGCGCCATTATCGACATCAGTAAAAGCACCATCCCCTCTCTCCCGAACGTCCTTACCGCGTAGACCCCGACCGGGCCGAGTATCTCGTACCGGGGGCTGAGAGCCAGCACGGACGCTATTTTGAACACCTCGGCCGGGTTCAGGAGCGCGAGGACGAACACCTGCCTTATGCCGAGCTCCATGGCGGCGGCCGTGCCCATGACGCCGAGGTCGCCCAGGATTATGAAGACGAGCCAGAGGAAAACGGCGATGCCGGTCGCCCGGGACGCCTTACGCGAATATACCGACACCAGTAGCCCGACGCTAAGGAGCGACGCCGCGAGGAGCGCCGAAAGGAGAGCAGTCGTTATGAACCCCGAGGCGTCCCCTCCCCCGCCACGCAGTGCCGCGCCGACCCCGGCGAGACCGAAGCCGAGGGAAATCGAGAGGCATATGGGGATGAATATCCCGACGAACTTACCCGCGAATACCTCGGCCTTCGTTACGGGATGCGAGAGGAGGTATTGAAGCGTGCCGTTCTCCCTTTCGCCGGATATCGCCCCCGAGCCCGTGATGAGGGATACGAGCGGCACGAACAGGAGGACGAGGTTTATCAGGCTCGCGGCCGTCCTGCCGTAGCCCGCCCCTTCCGTGAGCGCCCCTTTTTCGGGGGAGATCGCGAGTATGAGAACGGCCAGCGCGGAAAAGGATATCGTGTAGAGGACGAACCACTTGTTCTTTACGGATTCCCGCGCTTCTCTCCCCGCGAGCATGAGGACGTTTCTAGCTTCCATTGCCGCCCGCTCCTTCGAGTATGCTTTCCATCGTGGGCTCTTCGACGCCGAACCCGAGCACGCGGACGCCCGTTTCGGCGAGCACCGTGACGGGGACGGCCGCGCCGCCCTCTTCGGCGTCTATCACGAGGCCGCTTCCGTTCCGGGAGCGGACCGCTATGCCCGCCCGGGCGAGGGCCTCTTCGGCGCGAGTCATGTCGCTTTCGGGAACCCTCAGGCTTACCTTCGTCCCCGCGCCGGAAATGCGCCTCAGGTTTTCGGGCTCGCCGTCGAAGACGACCCTGCCGTTCCGCATGACGACCGCCCTGTCCGCCAGGTAATCTACTTCTCCCAACCTGTGAGAGGAGAATATGACGGTATTCCCCTTCTCCTTGTATTCCTTTATGAGGCGGAGAAAGTCCGTCCTCCCGCCCGCGTCGAGGTTCGACGTCGGCTCGTCGAGGAGAAGGAACCGGGGGCTCGACAGGAGCGCCACCGCGAACGAGAGCCTCTGCCTCATGCCGCCCGAAAGCTCGGAGGCGTATTTTCGGGCGTGGCCCGAGAGGCCGGCCTTTTCGAGGGCCGCCTCGCACTCGCCCGGCCCGGCGCGCCTTATGCGCCCGAAGAAGCGAACGACGTCTATCGCCCGCATGTCGTAGAAGACGGGCTCCTGTGGGAGATAGCCGATGAGCGCCTTGGCCCGTTTCGAGCCGCCGCGGACGCTGACGCCGTTTACGGTTATATCGCCGGTAAAGTCGAGGAGGCCGAGCACGCATTTCAAAAGGGTGCTCTTTCCCGCGCCGTTCATCCCGAGGAGCGCGACGGCCTCGCCCTCGCGGGCCGCGAGGCTCACGGAATCGACGGCGGTCAGCTTCCCGAAGCGCTTGGTTACATTTTTTATCTCTATCACCGTGCGCCTCCGTTGCCGGCGCGGCCGCCGAGGGCCGCGTATCCGAGGAATGCGAGCGGGAGAAGCGCCATCGACGCCGAGGCCAGGAGGAGCCCGCGCGGCATATCACCGTTTCCGGCCGGTTCCAGGACGACCCCGGGGCGCACGAGCGGGTGCTCGTCCGTGAGCTTGGGCACGGGCTTTATCACCGGGAAGGCTTTCGAAGCGAGCTCGAGCGCCTTGGACGCCGGGCTGTAGGCGAATATGCGGAGCGACGGGTTCTCGTCGACCAGGCTCTCGAAGAGGCTCTCGGCCTTGTACGGGATCTCGCCCACGCCGTCGCCGTCCTCGTCGTAGCCGACGTAATCGCTCCAGAAATTGCCGCGTCCGTCCCTCGACCACACGTTACCCGAAAGGACCCCTCCTCCCCTTACCTCGACCTGCTCGTCGTTCCCCGTAAAGCTGTTAGCCACGAAAGCGTTTCGCCGTATCGACGGCATGACCGAGACGCCGATGTCGTTGTAGGCGATGACGTTGCCGTCGATCTCGTTCCAGGCTTCTATAAGGTATGGAGAGTTGTCGAGGAATATCCCGACGCGGTTGTCCGCGATGACATTATCCCTCGCGACGACGCTGTCGAGGTCCTTGAAGCCGACGCCGTACCCTGTGCCCGTGCCGCGGTTGCCCGTGAATTTGTTCCTGTAAAACTGTATGTCCACGCTGTACATCAAGAACCCGCCGACGGAGTTGTTCCTGAATACGTTATCCTCGAACCGGTTGTGGTTGCTCGACATGTAGTGAAGCCCGTAGCGCCCTCCCTCGACGACATTGCCTTTTAGAAGCGTGTCGCTCGACCACCATATCACGACGTCCCTTACGCGGGAGACGCGGTTGTCGAGTATCCTGGTGCCCGAGCTGTACCAGAGCCTTATGCCGTCGCCCCTCCTCGGCATGGGAAGGTCTTTGCCCGTTACGACGTTGCCGTCGACGACGACGCCGTTAGAGCCCTTGACGTATATGCCGAAGAGGACGTCTTCGAGCCTGTTGCCGACGACGGCCGCGTCCGGGGCTGAATCGATCAGTATACCCGCGTCCTCGGCCGACAGATGAGTTCCCGAGCCCTTTACTGTAAACCCCTCGAAGACTGTCCCCGCGCCTTTTATCGTGACGACCGTTCCCGACCCCCCGCCGTCGATTACGGGGTGCCCCTCGCCCGTGATGGTAAGGGGCTTGTCCACGACGACGTGTTCTTTGTAGACCCCGGGCCCCTCGACGATTATTTCGTCGCCGGGCGAGGCCGAGGCCACGGCTTCGGAGATTGTCCTCAGCGGCCCTTCCGGAGAGACCCTGACGGTTTTTCCCGCGCCGGCTTCTTCAGTAATGCCTGCCTGCGGCGCCGTAAGCGCCAGCAGGCAGAATAAGAGGATGGAGGATATGGTCGGCCGTAAAGTCATTTTGCGGTTACCTCACCCGCCCCCGGATTTGAGGATGAGCGGCTTGTAGGCGCGCCTGTGGAGATAGATGCCGACGAGCATCAGGACGGACGCCGCAATGGACAGGTAAAGCCCCGTCTCCCACGACGCGGTGGTGACGAACTGCCCGATTTTGCCGTCCCCGAGGAGCGGCGGCACGAACGGTTTTATGGAGCCCGATAGCGGGGCCCTCTTGTCGAGGTTCATGCCGAAGTTCCGCATCCAGAAGTAGAGGTCTCCGAGAAAAAACGCCGGGTACAAGATCGCCGGGACGCACAGGAACAGCGCCAGCGGGCTGTGCACGTACACGGCGGCGAGCAGAAGGAGCGCGATGCCTATGACGATGAAAACGCTGAGCGTGCGTTCGAGCACCGCCGCCTCGCCGAGCGGCTTCATGCCTATGTAGTGGTTGAGCCCGTCTATTTCGTGTATGTCTCCCGTCAGCCTGTTTACGTACATGGACGCTTTGAGCCCCCCCGGGTACTGGGGCGCGAACAGCGTTATCTTCCAGTATGGAAAGAATATCGACGCGAAAAGAAGCACTGCGGCCCCCACGAGAACGAGCGAGGGCAGGAGAAACCTTTTCTTTTCCTTCTGCCAGAGCTCGGGTGGGATTCGCGGTCCGAGTATGAGATCGTTTTCTTTCATTTTATCGCCTCCTGCGTTGTATAAAGCTTTCCGTTCTCCGTTCCGGCCGGCTTGTTCCGCGGCCCTTCGATTCCGTGGAGAACGCTTTTTGCATTGAGCCCGGCTGTCGCCGACCCCGTAAAATAAAGCTTCGCCGTGCTGTAGAGCCTGTAGGCCCTTTCGTACTTTTCCTCACCCATCGCGCTGTCCGCGGCGGCAGTGAAGTCGTCTCCCCGGCCGAGGTACGATTCAGCCTGCGATATCAAATCCACGACGAGGCTGTTTCTCCTGTCGGCGTTCGCAAGCGTCCTAACGACCCCGGCGGCGACTTCCCTCGCGTCGGCCGCCTCCGCCTTCATGGCGGCGGCATTATTCATCCAGAAGGCCGCCTCGTCGGCCCGTGCCGGGGAACCCCCCGCCGCATATACGGCGGCGAGAGCGAAAACCAGGCAGAGCAGCCATCCGGTTCCGGTTTTGATATTCGAAAGACTCATTCGAGTCGTCTCCTTGAGCGCCTTACTCGGTAACGGCGCCCCTCCCTCAATTGCGGGATGTGCGGGAAGGGCGCCTCTCACTGCCCGTACTTACGATCCCGGACCCGGCTTGACCAGGAGATAACCCATCATCTCGAGGTGAAGCGCCGAGCAGAATTCCGTACAGTAGAACGGGAACACGCCGGGCTTGTCCGCCACGAATTCCACCTTGCTGCTTTCGCCGGGCTCGAGGCTGAGGTTGATGTTGTAGCCCTCGACCGCGAATCCGTGCGTCGCGTCCCTAGCACGCTCGACGTTGGTGACGTACATGGTGACCGTGTCGCCCTGGTTGACCGTTATGTGCTCGGGATTGAAGTGGCTCCTGATAGCCGACATCCAGACCTTCACGGTCTTGCCGTCGTGCTCGATCTTTTCGTTTCCTACCGACGCTGCCTCGGGATCGACGCTCATAGTCGCCGGGTCGAACCCGACTTCGGGATATACGAGCCACGGCTTTAACTTGTCGGCCTTTACCATCTGCACGTAGTGGGGCTCGCCGACGCCTATCGGCATGTCGTAGAGGAGCTCCATCTTGTCCCCGGATATGTCGATAAGCTGGAAGTTCTGCGGGTGGAGCGGCCCCACGGGCAGGAACCTGTCTATGGACCACTTGTTGAGCGCGATGCAGTACTTCCCGTCGGGGCTGACCGTATCGCCCTCGGCGCAGACGGCGTGTCCTATGTTGTACTGGACCGGTATCTTCTCGACGAGTGTCCACGGGTCGGGACCGTTATAGATCGGCGGCCCGAGCCTCCACTTGGCGAGCGTGCTCTCGATGAAGACGCTCGTGTAGGCATTGCCCTCGTTGTCGAACTGGGTGTGGAGCGGGCCGAGGCCTATCTCGACCTGCGCCTCGACGACGTCGTCGAACGGCAGCACCGGCACGCCGAATTCGTCCTTTTCGGGAGCGCCCTTCTTTATGGCGTCCATGAGCTTGTTGAACGAATAGACGGTCGTGTGCGTATCCAGCTTCCCGGCGGTTATAATGAAGTTGCCGTCGGGCGTTACGTCCACCCCGTGCGGGCTCTTGGGCACGTCGACGAAGTAGAGAATCCCCTCTTCTATGGCCGTATCGAGCGGTATAATGTGCGCGCCGTTAAGCTCCTTCACCTTGCCGGCCTTGTAGACTTCCTCGGCCTTCTTCCAGTTGATGATGTGGAGATAGTCGGCCTCGCGCTGGGATACTCCGGCTTCGAACGGCGGGTTGCCCTCGTTGATGCCGCCCGTCGCCATCTCTGCGTTGATGGAATTACAGAAGACCCATCCGTCGCTCACCTTCTTCCCCGCGTCGCAGAGGTCCTGCCAGTACGGCGGGAGCTCTATCGAAAAGGACTTCGATTCGTCTATGCGGCCCTTCTCCCTGTCGAACTTGTAGAAGGTGGCGAGTCCCTTGTACTTTTCCTTGTATTCGTCGAGGGACGCGAATTCGTAGAACGGCAGCGGGGTCGCGTACTGGGTCGTCTCGATGACGTATTCCGAATTCGGCGTGACGAACGTGGCGCCGTGGTCGGAGATAGTGTTCGGGTTCTTGACTATCTGCTTCGTTTCGAAGTCTCTCAGGTCTATAACCGCCACTCTGGCGTTCGCCTTGTCGTTGATGAAGAGGAACTGCCCGTCGTAGTCGCCTTCCGTCTCCGTCAGGGCCGGGTGGTGCGTGTCGGCCCAGTTGAGCGTCCGGTCCTCGCCTATGGGCATGTCACCGCTGGTGAGTATCTCGTGGGTCTCCGCCGAACCGGTGGCCCATCCCTGCCAGGGCTCGGGCGTGAAGACCGCGATGGTCTTGAGAAGCCTCATCGACGGAACGCCGATCACGAAAACCTGTCCCGAGTGCCCGCCGGAGGCGAAGAGGACGTAATCGTCGAACCTGCCCGACGGCATGTACGTTTTGAGGGCGGCCTCGATGTCCTTTTGCGAAAGCTGCCTCTCCTCGGCTATTTTCCTCACGCTGTCGGGGGTTCCGGCCGCGAGCTGCACCGGCTTGCCCTCGTCTTCCGCACCTTCATTCTTGCACCCGGTCATAAATACAGCGAATGCGAGGATGGGCGCGAGAAACAACCCCAAATATCTTACATACCTTTTACATCCTGTATATCCACTCATGTTGATAACCTCCTCATATCGGATTCCCTTCAAGTCATTTTTTTGCGGCGTCCTCGGACTTCAGGTACTCGATGAGGGCGTTTATCTCTTCGTCGGTCAGGCCCAGGTTGGGCATGGGGACCATGTAAACGCCGAGCATCTCCTTCGCGACCGGGTCGGTCATGACCATCGTGTCGGGGGATTTGAGCCACTTTTTGAGCCATTCCTCTTCCCGTCTTTCGGTCACTCCGGCAAGGTCGGGGCCCGCGAGCTTCCCGCCGCCTATCGTGTGACACGCCGCGCACGTTTTTTGCTGAAACAGCTGCTTACCCTTTTCGGCCTCCGTCTGCCCGAACGTAGCGGGGGTTAACGCGAGGAAAGCCGTCAGGACAACAAGAACCGCCGTCAGTGCTTTTAACGGCGTGGGGATGAAATTTGATTTTGACATTTATTTACAACCTCCTTGCACAAATAGTTATGAAATCCTTATGCCACTCTTAACCCGCCGTAATCATTGACTGTCCGAAACCGGCCGATGTCGAGTGTCTTAAAACAGTACACAACATGAGTGGGCGCTCACTCACATGAGCGACTGCTGAACAATACACAGGAGGACGGGGGATGACAAGACCTGCGCGGCATTGCCGGGAAGAAGAGATCGTGCGGGCAGTGACGGCGCGCCGGAAGGGCCGCCGGGAGAACGGCGGATGCCGGGGACGGTGAAAACGGTTAATCCTGCGTCGGGATAATCAGCCGAAGAGGCGCTTTACCTTTTCGAGGGTGTCGACGGCGCGGTCGATCTCGTCCCCGGAGTTGTAGAGGTAAAAGCTCATGCGGGCGGCGTGCTCCATACCGAGCCTGTCCATGAGCGGCTGGGCGCAGTGGTGCCCGGAGCGTATTGCTATGCCCTCTTCGTCGAGCATGCCCGCGACGTCGTGGGGATGAACGCCTTTTACGTTGAAGGACACCACGCCTACCCTCTCCCCTTCCCGCGGGCCGTAGAGCTCGACCCAGTCGAAGGCGGAGAGTCTTTCGAGGGCGTGCCGTAGGAGCCCCTCTTCGTGAGCGGCGATAGCGTCCATGCCTATCCCGCTCAGGTAATCGACGGCAGCGCCCAGGGCGACGCCGCCGCCTATGTCGGGCGTGCCGGCCTCGAACTTCCACGGGAGCTCGTTCCACGTAGAGCGCTCGGGCGTGACCTTCTCTATCATGTCGCCGCCGTAGAGGAAGGGATCCATACGTTCGAGGAGCTCCCCCCTTCCGTAGAGAAAACCCGTACCGGTCGGGGCGAGCATCTTGTGCCCCGAGACGGCCAGGAAATCGCAGCCGATGTCCTCGACGTCGAGCCTTATGTGAGGGGCCGACTGCGCCGCATCGACGAGGACGAGCGCGCCCCGCTCCTTCGCCTTCCGGGCGAGCTCCTTTACGGGGTTTACGGCGCCGAGGACGTTCGACGCGTGGACGATGGAGACGAGCCTGGTCCTTTCGGAGAGGAGCCTGTCGAATTCGCCCATGTCGAGCCGGCCCCCGGCATCCACGCCGACGACGTTGAGCGTTATGCCGAGCCTGTCCCGGAGCATCTGCCACGGGACGAAGTTGGAGTGGTGCTCCATGATGGTTATAAGCACCTCGTCACCCGGTTTGAGGTTTCCGAGCCCCCAGCCGTATGCAACGAGGTTTATGGATTCGGTCGCGTTACGCGTGAAGACTATCGTGCGCCAGTCGGCGGCCCCGACGAAGCCGGCCACCTTCCTGTGGGCGGCCTCGTACATGAGCGTGGCCTCGTAGCTGAGCGTGTGCACGCCGCGGTGGATGTTCGAATTGTGCGCTTCGTAGTAATCAGCGAGGCTGTCCAGAACCGCCCGGGGTTTTTGAGTGGTGGCGGCGTTGTCGAGGTAGACGAGCGGCTTCCCGTTTATCTTCCTGGCGAAGACGGGGAAGTCCTCCCTTAGCTTGAGCGGGTCGAGCCTCTTTCCTATTCTCGGTATGCTTTCCATCGTTTCACTCCGAGGGGGCGCCGGACGCAGCGGCGGGATTGCCGCGCGCGTTCTGCGCGTTCTGAACGAGCGCCTTCTTCAGCACCTTGAGCCCGAGAAGCGCGCATTTGTATCTCGTGGGGGATACCGTGAGGCCGAGGGATTCGAGGACGTCCTCGTCCCTGAGGCTCATGATTCCGGAGACGTCCATACCCGTAACCTTCTCCGTCAGAATCGACGCCGAAGCCTGGCTTATCGCACAGCCCTTGCCGCTGAACTTCACCGCCGCAATCTTCCCCCCCTCCAGTTTGACGTCCAGGCGGACGAGGTCGCCGCAAGAAGGGACACCCTCTTCGTAGGAGACGTCGGCGTCGTCGAGCGTGCCGTAATTCCTCGGGTTTTTGAAGTGGTCGAGTATGAGCTCGTAGTGCTCGGCTTCCATTCGTGTAACCGTCCTCGGGCGCGAGGCCTCAGGTGGGTAGTATACCAGAGCCGCCCGTGCCGACTACGTCCCCGGGGATGAACGAGCCGGATACAGCACGCCGCGCGACCTACGGTGCGACAGTGCTTATCTGGATGCTGTCTTTTCTGAGCGCCTTTTCGAGCTCGCCGAAGTTGCAGTTAACCACCCAGAAGTAGTAGAGCTTCCGGTCCTCGGGGGCGACGCTGAACGAAATGACCTTGTCCGAGTTCTGCTGTATGGCGTGGAGTATGTCGAACATGTTCGTCTCGTCCAGCATGCGCACTTCGAGCCTGACCGGCTTTTCGTGAAAGCCCATCATCTTGAGGAGCGCGTCGAGAAGGTCGGTGACCGTCAGGATGCCGACGAGCTCGTTCCGGCTGTTGACGACCGGAAGGGCGTTGAACTTGCCCGAGCGTATTATCTCGGCAGCGCCTTCTATGGAGGCATAGTCGATTATCGTCACGGGGTTCGCAGCCATTATATCCTTGACGACGGGGTTCCCGCCCGCGGCGAGCGCCGTCCTCAAATTCCTGTCCGTAACTATCCCCACGAGATTCCCGTCCTCGACCACGGGGCACTGCCGGAAGTTGAGGCCCCTCATGAGATCGAGAGTTGCCGCGGCGTCGTCGTCGGGCGATACGGTTTTCGGGTCCGGGGTCATGAAATCCTTGACAAGCATTCGTTGCCTCCTGTCTTATTCTGCTTCTGCCAGCCATATCATAACAGGATAATCGGCCCGGCATAAGTCTTGACGTAAATAATCATACCCTTTATTAAAACACATTCCAGGAGACAGGCCGGGCTTCCTTGACAACCCGGCGGGGCTTCGGTTTTCTTTAGATTCAGGCCGATAAAGAAATGACGAAGAAATACGGAAAGGTGTATCTCGTGGGGGGCGGCCCGGGTGACCCGGGGCTCATCACCGTCAAGGGAAAAGATGTTCTCGGGAGGGCCGACACCGTCGTCCACGATTACCTGGTGAACCTGGAGCTCTTGTCGTACACGAAGCCGGGGGCGGAGCTGATTTGCGTCGGGAAGAAGGCGGGGCATACCGTCATGCCGCAGGGGAATATAAACCGTCTCCTCGTCGAGAAGGCGCGCGGCGGGAGGACGGTCGCGAGGCTAAAGGGCGGCGACCCTTTCATCTTCGGGCGCGGGGGCGAGGAGGCTGAAGCTCTCGCGGCCGAGGGGATAGAGTTCGAGATCGTGCCGGGCGTGACGTCGGCCGCGGCAGTGCCCGCATACGCCGGGATACCGCTCACGCACAGGAAGATAGCCTCTTCGTTCGCCGTCGTTACGGGGCACGAGAACCCGGCCAAGGGCGAGTCCGGGATCGAGTGGGACGTCGTCGCGCGGATGGGGACAGTGGTGTTTTTGATGGGCGTCACGAACCTGGCCGAGAACATGAAGAAGCTGGTCGAGTTCGGCATGAGCCCCGACACCCCGGCGGCCGTGATCTCGCGCGGGACTTATCCCTCGCAGGCAAGCGTCACGGGCACCGTCGCCGACATAGCCGGAAAGGCGGCCGCGAGGGAGGACATCGGGTCGCCGGCGATAGTCGTCACGGGCGGGGTGGTAAGGTTCTCGGACGTTATTTCGTGGTACGAGAAGAAGCCCCTCTTCGGGAAGAGGATAGTGGTCACGCGCCCGAGGGAGCAGGCCCGTCCGCTGTCGTCGCTGTTCGAAGAGATGGGGGCCGAGGTCGTCGAGTTCCCCGCGATAGAGATCGCGCCCCCCGGGAGCTACGCCGTCCTCGACAAGGCAATAAGGGCCCTCGGCTCCTACGACTGGATAATATTCACGAGTGTAAACGGCGTCCGGGGGTTCTTCGAAAGGCTCAGGCGTCTCGGGCTCGACGTGAGGGAGATGCATGGCCCGAAAGTCGCGGCTATAGGCGAGGTCACGGCCGAAGAGCTCGGCGCGCGCGGGATAAACGCCGATATGACGCCCGCCGACTACAGGGCCGAGGGGCTGATGGAGCTCTTCGGCAAAATTAATCTCGAGGGCAAGCGCATACTCATACCGAGGGCGAAGGAGGCGCGCGAGATATTGCCCGAGAGCCTCCGCGGCATGGGGGCCCGCGTGGACGTCGCGCCCGTTTACGAAACGAAGAGGGCCGGGAAAACAAAAACTGCTGCTCTTAGGAAGGAGATTTCCGAAGGGCGTATAGACGTTATTACGTTCACGAGCTCGTCCACGGTGAAGAATTTCTTCGAGACCGTAGGCGAGGTACGCATTTTTTCGGGAAAGAAGCCCGTTTTCGCCTGCATCGGCCCGGTTACGGCAAAGACGCTTACGGATTCGGGCTACGAGGCGGCAATCGTACCGTCGGGATACACGGCCGCCGGACTTGCAGAGGCCGTAGCCGATTACTTTAAAGACCTGAAGTAAGCCGCGAGCAGTGGCAGTATATCTCCGAAACTCCTTCACGTGATCCTCGGTCAAGTAAAGCCGCTTCTGACATCCTCTCCAAGGAGCTTCCGGTTCGTATTGCAATCCTCCAGCATCATGTAATATATTTTCTCTTATGCCCAGAATACCGCTGCCCCCGCCCGGGATAGAAGACGAAAAGGCCGTGATAAGCGGCGCGGATTACAGGCACATGGTAAAAGCGCTCAGGCTCGGCGTGGGAGACGAGGTCACGCTCTTCGGCGGGGACTCGCGGGAGTACACGGGGGTGATATCCTCCGTCGGCAGCCGCGAGCTGGTCGTCGACATAACAGGCAGCCGTCTGATCGCCGCCGATCCCGTGATAGATATAACGATACTCCAGGGACTCCCCAAGGGGGAGAAGATGGACTACATCGTCGAGAAAGCGACCGAGCTCGGGGCGACGAGAATAGTGCCCGTCGTCACGGAAAGGTCCCAGGTGAGGAAGACGGGGAAGCACCGGAGGTGGGAAAGGATAGCGCTAGAGGCGTCGAAGCAGTGCGGACGGACGAAATCCACGGTAATAGAAAACACTTTAGAGTTTAAAGAGGCATTATTATTCAAGGACAAGAGCGACTTGGCTATCATACTTCATACCGGTTCGAGCCTGTCCATAAAAGAATTTCTAAGGAATACTTTACAAGGTGCCAAGAATATTATAGTATTGATAGGACCGGAAGGTGGATTTTCGCAAAACGAAGTCCTCCTTGCTATTGAAATGGGTTTTACATCCCTGGGTCTGGGTCCCAGGATTCTAAGGACTGAGACCGCTAGCCTGGCGGTTCTCTCCATAATCCAATTTCAACATGGAGACTTGTGATCACAATCGCAGTCTCCGTGTAATCTCTACAAGCTCTTCCTTCATCGAATCCCTCATCCTGCGGTACCTGCTTTCGTCTATTTTCCCGGCTTCGAAATCGTCGTCGAGCGCCGCTATGTCGCGAATGAGGAGGCTACGCTTGTCGAGGAGCTCCTTCCTCTCGCGGTCTCCGGATTCTTTCCGCTTCGCCGCGCCGCCCTTCCCCACCGAGGAGTAGAGTATCCCGAGGCCGACCAGAAGGAGAATAAGCCCGAGCGCCGCCCATTTGACGTAGCCGTCGAGGTAAGCGGCGAGGCCGCCCGCCCCCCTGAACTTTACCGTTATCTTGTCGCCGGGCCCGAGGTCCTTGCCCTGCCATTTGAAGTAGTTCACGCTTTCCATCTGGACCGGCTCTGGGTCGGCGGTGAGCCCCGTGACGTCGACGCCGTTTTTCGTTTCCGGAACGAGCAGAAGGAAGCTGTCGGTCGGATAGACGATATTTTTTTCTATCGTTACCGCCCCCGAATCGGTGGGCATGCTGTAGGCGAATATAACCCTCTTCTCGCCGGGCATGACGCTTTCGGTATCGGAGAAGCCGTGCTCCGTCGTCACAACGGACTCGGGATCGAGCCCGTGCATGAACGTTACGTTGGCGGCGTGCGGCGGGAGGTCGAACCTTAGGGTTTCTTTTTTGCCTTCGGCGATGTCGGCGGAGCCGACGAAGATTTTGTCTCCAGGGTTATCGAATATCATTATGTCGCCGACGTTGACGCCGTTTTCGGAGATCTCTACTACCGTGTGGGCCTCCTTGACGGTTATGCCGGGATCGTCCATTGTGGGCTCGTATACGGGAAGATCGAGCGTCTTTACGTTCTCGTCCGGGAAGAAAACCATCTTGTCGGTCGCGTACTCGGCCCCCTCGAAGGCGAGAGTCAGCGAGTAGCTCCTGTCCCATGCGAGCTTGTCGAATTTAAAAGCGCCGTCGGCGGAGGTTTCCGCCTCCTCGCCCCCCGTTTCCCTGTCGCCCATGAAGGCTTTGAGCGAAACTGTCACGCCGGGCACGGGAACGTCCGTGGTTTTATTCACGACCTTGCCGGTTATCGTGCCGCCGTCGGGGTTCACTTTCCCGGCCTTTGCGTTCAGAAGGTATTCGGCTATGGCCTTGGCTTCCATGGGGTGAACGTCCTGCGGCGGGGGCATGGGAGGATAGCCCTCGTTTATGGGCATCTTCCCTTCCTTGCTGTAAATCTCCTGTGGGTCCGTTATCCAGCGGACTATGTCCTGGGGGGAATAACGATGGCCGACACCCTTCAAGTCGGGGCCGACAAAACGCCCTCTGCCGATGGTGTGGCACCTGACGCATCCGTTTTCTATGAATAGCTTGCCGCCGAGCTCCTGCATGTCGTGCGGGTTCTGGGCAATGGAGTCGCGAACCGGAACGGCGAGCATAAAAAGCGCTGTCATTACGGCCGCGAGGAATGAAACGTGATTATTAAACCGATTTAGCCTTTTTATCTTCGGGGCCTCCTTTAAGGCTCGCGCCGCACCGGGCGCAGAAAAGGTCGTCCGGGCCGCATGCGCTGCCGCATTCGGGGCACGCGGCCGTTTCGGCCGAGCCCCACGCGCTTTCGCGCGCGCGGATTATTTCCTTTTCTATCTCCTCGTCCTCGTAGTCGTTGAGGACGAGCTTTTTTCTCTTCGATTTTATTTCGTTTTCGAGCTCGTCGGCGAAGGCTGCGTCCCAGCTCCGGCCCGTGGACTCGTCTATTTCCTTGAGCACCGCCGCCGCCTCGGCGCGGTATTTACGGCTGAGGTCTTTATAGTCCGCTGTCGAGAGCTTCCCGAGCCCGTGGTCGAATTCGATATCGGCCAGCGCCGAAAGGAGCGTGTCCTTACGGACGTGGAGCGTCCGCAGCCGCTCGGCCCTGGGGTCGGGCCGGAGGGCGTCATCCTCCGGAGCGGCGCCTTTCCCGCGCCTGAAGAACGGTAGCGATATAAATATTGCGGCGAGTAAAGCTATCGCCAGTGGCAGTATAAGCTGCAATTCCATCTCGTTTCCGAATCGGCGCTCAAGCCGGGGAGTTTATACTTTGAGCGCGCTGTCCTTTTCGCCGAGCGTATACCGGACGAAAACCTCTTCCCTGCCCTTCCGCCCGTCGGGTAGCATGGTGATGATCGCCCCCAGGACGAGGACCACTCCGCCAGCCCATATCCAGCTTACGAGCGGGTTCAGTATGACCCGCAGTGTGGCGCTCCCGTCGTCGGTGAAGCTCATGAGAATTATATACAGGTCGTCGGTAAGCGTCGACCTCAGGGCGACTTCAGTCTCCTGGTTTATTTCCCTGTTGCCTTCGTATTTGTAGATATTCTTTTCGGGCGACATGATGCCTATATCTTTGCCGCCCTTAAACGCCGTGAGGTTCGCGACCGTCGCGTTCTTGGCGTTGGTTGTATACTGGTTGATCCCGTTGAACGTGAACGTGTAGTCGTTAAGGGTTACGGATTCCCCCTTCGAGAGGGTGACCTGCTTTTCCGTCACGAATATGGACGATGAAGTGATCCCGATAACGATAAGCACGACGCCGATGTGGACTATGTAGCCGCCGTACCTGCGCTTGTTCTTCGACACGAGGCGCCCGAACGCGACGAGCGGGTTCTCGCCCCTCTTGGAGCGGACGCGTATGCCGCGGAAAAATTCGGTGAATACAGTCATCAGGACGAACGCGCATAGCGAATATGCGAGAAGAGCGTAGACGTCGTCTATGCCGAGCGCGAAAAGAAGAACGCCCGTCACTATCGCAATCACCGTCGGCACGAAAAAGTTCTTGAACAGGTTTTCCCTGGACGCCTTGCGCCACGAAATGAGCGGCCCTACCCCCATGAGAAGCACGAGGACGAGGGCTATCGGCGAGTTGACCTTGTTAAAGTATGGAGGCCCGACGAGTATCTTCTCGCCGGTTATCGCCTCGGACATTATCGGGAAGATCGTCCCGAGGAATACCGCGAACGCGGCCCCCAGGAAGAGGAGGTTATTGAATATGAATGCGCTCTCGCGGGAGAGTATGGAATCGAACCTGTTCTCCGATTCGAGGTCTTTCATCCTGTAAAGGAACATCGAGAAGGAGAAAAGAAGTATGAATGCTATGAACCCGAGGAACATCGGGCCGATGTCGGACTGGGCGAAGGAATGGACGGACGAGATGACGCCGCTACGCGTGATGAACGTGCCGAAAATGGAGAGGAAGAACGTCAGGATTATGAGGGACATGTTCCATTTCTTGAGCATGCCCTTTCTTTCCTGGATCATGACGGAGTGGACGAACGCAGTCGCGGCGAGCCACGGCATGAAGGCCGCGTTCTCGACCGGGTCCCACGCCCAATAGCCGCCCCAGCCGAGCTCGAGATAGGCCCACCTCGCGCCGAGTATGAGGCCGATGCTGAGGAACGTCCACGCGAATAGAGTCCACTTTCGGGAATACCTTATCCATTCGTCGCCGAGCCTGCCGCTGAGAAGAGCGCCCATGGCGAACGCGAACGGCACGGCGACGCCGACGTAGCCGAGGTAGAGCGTTACGGGATGGATCGCCATGTATGCGTTCTGGAGTATGGGGTTGAGCCCCCTGCCCTCGAGCGGCGCAACGGGGAGCCTTTCGAAGGGGCTTTCGACGAATGCGACTATGAACGTGAAGAATATGGCTATCGCGCCTAGGGTCGCTATGACGTAGGGCATGAGCTCGCGCGACTTGCCTTTCGTCGACATCACGACCAGAGCCATATAAATGGAAAGAACGAAGGCCCACAGAAGGAGCGAGCCCGCCTGCCCCGCCCAGAGCGAGGTCATCCTGAAGATCACCGGAAGATCGGTGCTCGTGTTCATGGCGACGTACTTCAGGCTGAAGTCGAGGTTTACGAGCGAATGCAGGAGAGCGAGCGTTGCAATGAGGAGGAGGAAAAAGATCGCCAGTGCGGCGTTACGGGCGCTGTCTACGAAATCGCGCCTGCCGGATTTCGCGCCGTATACGGAAGCGAAGACGACGTATATCGACAAAACGAAGGCTACCAGAACCGATATGTACCCGGTTTCGGCCATTAGTACGAGGTCTCCTGGACCGCGCCCTGGTCGTTGTAAAGAACGTCGGTCGATTCGTATTTCGTCGGGCACTTGGCCAGGAGAATGTCGGCCTGGAAAACGCCGTTTTCGGTATAGACGCCTTCGACCACGGCCTCGACGTCGTCCTTGAAGACGTCCGGCACTATGCCGTTGTAGTTGACGTTCACAGCCCCTCCGCCGTCGGTAATGCTGAACTCGAGGGCGCCGTCGGCCCCGTGCTTTATCGTGCCCGGGATTACGTTGCCGGATACCCGCACCCTTTCGCCGTAGACGTCGGGCACCCTGGCGTGGAGCTCTTCGACCGTGAGGTAGTAGACCATCGTCTCCCTCACGCCGCCGTATACGAGATAGGCGACCGCGAAAGCTATCGCACCTATCGCTATGATGAACTTAAGCTTACCTTTAAGCATTTACACCCACCTCTCACACGGTCGGGACGGGCGTGCGCTCCCTACGTGCCGGTCCTTATTGATTCGAGCTCTCGCCTGAGGCTCTTTTGTTTCGTAAACAAATGATAAATATATATAATCAGGGCAATCCAGACAACCGCGCTCCCCCAGAAAAGATAATCTATCCTGAGCGGACGCGACTCTAAAACGACGTCGTCTATCCACACCTTGCCGCGCCCCTCGACGCCCAGGGCCAGCGTGACTTTCTCGGGCTCGGGGCCCGTGTCGAGGTAGAGGTCCGTCTCGGCCGGCACCCAGTCGGTCGTGCCCGAGGGCGGTATGCGCGGGCCGCGGGAGACGACTTCCTCGCCGCCGGCGTAGAGCGCGCGGAGCTCGAGGTATGCGATGCCCCTTTCCTCGCCCGTGCCGGTAAGCCCCTCGGTTTTAAGCCTGGCCTTGTATACGATTCTCGAGTGGTTTAAATCTGACGGGTCCGGGGTGAAGAGCGTAAGCGTTACAGGCTTGCCGGCGTCCACGAGTATGGAGCCGTCGCCGCCCGTAAAAGACGCCCCCGCGTCGTATTCGACGGCCTCGCCGTCAATTACGTCGTCCGTGCTCGAAGTCGGGAAAATAGTTACCGAATCTTCCTTTTCCGACGAGCTGAAGCAGCCCGAAAGCACCCAGGCGAAAGACAGAAGTAGGCCAAGCGTTACGTATCTCATAATGGGCTTCTTGAGTGGCGAAATTATAGAATACCCGCAGGTTTACCAATCTACAATTAGTTGATAGAACCAATTTAATGTAGTGCCTGGGGGGACTTTTTTCCGGAGGGCTGAGGGTTAAGCCCGGCCCGGCCAGTCATCGGCGTGGGCCTTGTTTTCGGAAGGGTCGTCGTCTTCGTCAGGCTCCGAAGGTTCGGGCTCGTATCCCCCCGAAGACGCCGCGGGGCCGTTCTTCCGGGGAAGGGTCATGAGCTGCACCACGAGGCCGAACACCCCGAGGGCGAACCATATCATCGCCATCCTGTAGAGCTGGTCCTCGCCGAGGTTCCCCAAAAAGCCGGGGTCGAGCGGATAGAAGTTCCTGTATATGAGGTATGCGCCGCCCGTGACGGCCGCGAACGAGCCGCCGAACGCCGTCGCGATTATGAGCATCGGCTTCTGGAAGACTGCGGCGAGCGCGCCCGAGATTATGGCCGCGCCGTAGAGGACGGCGGGGATTACTTCCACGTTAATTAGGCTGAAGACGTACATAGCGATCGTGAAGCCGAGAATAGCCCCCAGAAAAAAGACGCCGATAATGTAGAGGTAGTAAAAGAGGCACGCCCCGAGGACGCCGCCCGCGAGGCCCGCGATTATCGAGACGGGCTCGCTCCCGCCGGAGAGCTCGTAGCCGAGGCTCCCGAAGAACACGGCCGCCGCGACGAACCCGGCGACGCCGAGAATGAACCGGAAGATCCTGTAGCCGAAGAAGCATTCGACGAGGCCGGCAGCTACTGCAATCGCTGCGTAGTAGAAAAGTATGTCGGCTTCTCCGCCGGTCGGCATATAGATTTTTCTCCGTTGGGCCGCGTCTCCGCGTTCTGTGATTCGGGTCCTGTCTTACGCGGGCGGAAGGCGCGCGGCCAGGCGAAGCGCGCGGGGATCAGCCTTCCCTCGTCCGGAGGCGCGCCAGCACGTCGCCCATTCTTTCGAGATCCATTCTTTCGAGAAGGAGCACGATAAAAAGCAGCGAGCACGCGGCGAGGTTCACGAGAAGCGCGTGCATCATCCCGGGCTCTATGCCGCCCCCTCCCGGCCCGAAGACGACCGGGGATATTCCGCGCATGACCCGCACCGACAGATACACGAGCGGGAGGTCGATAAACGCGATTATGCCGAAGACGGCCGCGAACTTGGCCCTCCTGGTGTTGGTCCCCGCCGACGAGCGGAGTATGAGGTAGACGATGTAGAGAATCCAGAGTATGAACGTCGTCGTGAGCTGCGGGTCCCACGTCCACCACGTGCCCCATATGGGCTTCGCCCAGATGGCCCCCGTGATTATCGTTATCGTGAGGAAGAGCACCCCTATCTCGGCCGAGCAGTATGCGAGTATGTCCCACCGGCGCGTCTGCTTCCATAGATACATGATGCTCGCGACGAAGACGATTATGAACGCGACTGTCGCGACCCATACCGTCCCCATGTGGAAGTAAAAGAGCCTTTGCACGTGGCCCATGAGCGGCTCGGTCGGGGCGTAAACGAGCGCCATCCACGTGGCGGCGGCAAGCAGCAGGAACGTTATGACTGTCAGGGCGCGTCTCATATTTTCAGGATTCCTCTATGACGTATTCGAACACGACCGCGCACGCGGCAACAAAGATTATATCGAATGCGATGAGGAGTTGTAAAGCGGAATAGCCGTCCGAGAGAGGCTTTCCTTCGAGGACGAGCGACGAGAGCTTAACCGCGCTCACGATGAGCGGGATGATTATAGGGAAGAGGAGTATCGGGAGGAGGACTTCCCTTAGCCGCGTGTTTACCGCCATCGCGGAGAAGAGCGTCCCGACGGCGACGTAGCCGAGCGAGCCGAGGAGCACGACGGGGATGAGAGGCAGGACGGTGGCGACGAAATCGAGGTTAAAGAATATGACGAACATGGGGACGATTATCATCCCGACGACGAACACGAATATCGTCCCGCTTATGAGCTTGCCGAAATATATAAGGCTACGGTCGGTCGGCGTGAGGAGGAGGCCGAGGACGGCGTTGCCTTCCTTCTCCAGCGCAAACGAGCGGGAGAGGCCGAGAACGCCGGCGAAGGTGAACGTTATCCAGAGCATGGCCGGGGCGGCGAGCCTTATGAGCCCGGTCGAGAAAGCGAAGGCGAAGCTGAATATCACGACGACGAGGATCGAGAACGTGAGCATGGACGTGAAGAGCTCCTTCGTCCTCATCTCGGTTATCAGGTCCTTCTTTACTATCGCCCAGATTTTATCCAGCATACAATTCCTTTTTCCACCCTTTGCGTCAGTCCTTCGGACGCTTTACGTCACCCGTGACAATTTTCAAACACGATAATTCGCTTCAGGAGACCCAAAGCAGTGACATATATCATATTATCATAATAATACCAGTATGCTATTATGCATATCTAATGTTTGATATTATCAATATTCTCGGCTTTCCAGGCGCTATTCTTGGTAGCCCCTGAAACCCCTAAAACTTAAATTATCGTTTCAAGCTGTTTTCTACTTATGGCTTTTATCCACCTGTTTATATTGAGAATATCTTCCAGATAATATTTAAAGTATTGTGGTTCAGCTCGCATCTTATAAATTTTCGACACTCTCTATATAGAGCTCTTTAAAACTGTCCCCGTCGAGGTCTCCCGATGCCCCGTGATAGACCAGTTTGCCCCCGGCGATTATGCCGACCCTGTCGCTCATGCCAAGACCTTCGTCTATATTATGGGTCGTCATGAGCACCGTCCTGCTGCGTGACTTGAGCGCCGCCAGCATCTCGCCGAACGCCTTCGCGCCGTGCTGGTCGAGCCCGGTGTAGGGCTCGTCGAGGAGGAGAATAGACGGCTCGTGCACCGTGGCCCTGGCGACGGCGAGGCGCTGCTTCATCCCCCGGCTGAAGTTCCGGACGAGGTCGTGCATCCGCTTCCCGAGCCCGACGGCCGTTACGACCTCCTTCGCCCGGGTGTCGAGGTCCGCGACGCCGTAGAGAGCGCCGAAGAATTTTATGTTTTCGAGGGCGGAGAGGTTCTCGTAAAGATAGGGGTCGTGCGAGATGACCCCAGTGATCCGCCGTATCTCGTCGGCCTCCTTCCCGGAATCGTGTCCCGCTATCGTGAGCGAGCCGGTCGTGGGCTTCGTCAACGTCGAGAGGAGCTTAATAAACGTCGTCTTTCCCGCGCCGTTCGGGCCGAAGAGGGTGAAGAACTCCCCCTTCCCTATCGCGAGGTCTATACCCCGGAGCGCCTCGAACGTGCCGAAGGATTTCGTGAGCCCCCGGGCCTCGATCCATGCTTCGTTGGTTAGCGGCTGAGCCATGAGCGGAAAGAAAGCTACATTATATAAGGGAATGTTTCAATTTGCCCCCGGCGCCGGGCAGTAGATGTTTTTACGCCTGGAACGACGGGAGAAAAACCGCGCTTCAGAATTTAAGGAGCTCGTCCGTGCCCCCGAGGAGCTTTACCCAGTCGGCGAGCTTCGCCATGCCCTCGTCGAGAGGGACGGACGGCTCGTAGCCGAGCTCGCGCCTGGCCTTGTCTATCGAATAGCTCCGGCTCCCGGCGAGTGCGGCGACGGCGAAGCGCGTAAGCACGGGCGGCTTCTTCGAGCCCGCGAGCCTGAACAGGGCCTCCATCACTGCCGCGACAGAGTACGCGAGCTTGTACGGGATCGAGAATCCGGGCTTCCATTCGAGGCCCGACGCGCGGAGCTGCTTCGTCAGGAACTCCATGTAGCCGATTTTCACACCGTCGTTTATGAAGTAGATGTTGCCGGGGGCCGAGGGGCTTTCGGCGGCGAGTATCATCGCCCGCGCGAGGTTGTTTACGTGGCACGGTGTGACTGTTCGCTTGCCGCTCCCCATGGGATGGAGTATCCCCTTTTTCGCCGCCCCCGCGACGCGCGGGAGTATGACGGTATCGCCCGCGCCCCAAACGTTGGACGGCCTTATGACGGCCGTTTCGAGGCCCGACGCGCCGTTGTACGCTATCACGAGCCTCTCGGCCTCGGCCTTCGAGGCGTTGTAGCTGTCGTTATACCTGTCCCTGTAGGGGAAGGTCTCGTCTATGTCGACGAGGTCGTGGACGCTCCAGAAGTCGGACTGCCACACGACAGTCGAGGAGCTCATGTGGACGAACCGCTTTACGCCGGAGGCGGAGGATGCCTCGAGGAGCGTCCTCGTCGCTTCGACGTTGTACTTGAAGAAGTCTTCCCTGGGGCCCCAGTCGGAAACCATGGCTGCCACGTGGAAGACGACGTCCGCGCCCCCGGGCAGGCGCACGAGGCTGTCGGGGTCGCCGAGGTCGCCGTGCACGAGCCTTACTCCGAGCTCCTTTAGCGTCGCGACATTGCTCGTGTCGCGGACGAGGCATGTGACGTCGTGCCCGCGCGAGACGAGCTCTTCGACCAGCCTCCCGCCGATAAACCCCGTCCCTCCGGTGACTGCGGCTTTCATCGTGACTATACTCCCGGCCGCCCGGGGCCGGGCGGCTTCAGGAATTAATATACTCCCAAAGGCCGATGAAGCCAAAGAAAAGAAAGAGAATGTTCGGGGAGGTATCGGCCGCGGCTGCCTGCCCCGTTCGTAATAATGGAATTCCGATGCCTGTGCGAAGCGTCCTCAGCCGCGGCGAGCAAGGGCATTCGGAGCGACAAGCCCGCCTCCCGGATAAAAAAAGCCGCGCCCGTGCGTCTTTCGACGTACGAACACGGCTTTAGAGGTATGGTGTTGGTTGGTATCAGTATTGGTTGTCAGAAAGCCAGTTCTCCATCCACTCCTTCGTCTTCTCGGCAAGCTCCCTGCTCGAAGCGGCCGAGACACGCGTGTCGTTCAGGAAAACGCCCCAGTAAGTGACCGGCGCGTGAACCGACTCCATGTGTGCTTCCTTGTCGAATCCATAAACCTCGGGTGAACAATCGCAGGACGGTGTGATCGTGCACGGTGCTACTCGTATATCCATGTCTTCACCTCTCAGTTTGATTTTTTGCCAATCATCTCTATCGGAGATTATAAGCAATTTTCATGCCAGTATTGAATCTAATCATGAGTTACATGATTTCAAGGCCTTACATCGAAAGTCCCCGATCGTACCGCCCGCTATTTACCGCAAGTGCACAAAAAACGGCACATATGTGCAACAATATCCACCACATACGAACCGCCCGAATTAAGGGCCGGTATAGAATGTTGACAAGGGGGGTTTTATAGTAGAAAATTCTGCTTTTATTTCAGGAGCCACGCTTAAATTTTACGGAGGGAATGTCATTGCTTCTACCTAAACAGGCTTTTATCACGAAGGGCGTTGGAAAACATAAGGAAAAGCTCACGAGCTTCGAGATGGCTTTGAGAAACGCTAAAATTGCAGAATTCAATTTGGTGAGGGTATCCAGCATATTCCCCCCGCATTGCACGCTCGTGCCGCGCTCGAAGGGGCTCAAGAATCTTTTCCCGGGGCAGATCGTGCACGTCGTTATAAGCGAGAACGCGACAAACGAGCCGAACAGGCTCATCGCCGCGGCGACAGGCATCGCCCTGCCGAAAGACACATCCCGCCACGGCTACATATCCGAGCATCATAGCTACGGGCAGAACGACACGATAGCCGGCGAGTACGCCGAAGACCTCGCGGCGTACATGCTCGCGACGACTCTCGGCGCCGCGTTCGATCCGGACAAGAGCTACGACGAGCAGAAGGACACCTGGGAGATCAGCGGCCACATCGTCAAGACGACGAACACGACCCAGACGGCCGTCGGCGACAAGAGCGGGCTCTGGACGACCGTCATCTCGGCGGTCGTTTTCTGCGAGTTCTGAAAAATGCCGGAAAGGGCCGAAGCTTCCGTTACGACCGGGTGTGAACCCGTGGCCGAAGGCGGAGCTCTATTCGATCCGCCCGCGCGAATCGAGCGCCGCTATTCGTCGCCGGGTTTCAGCACGTGCCGCGCCGGTGGCTCCTCCCCTGAAATACCCTGGCTTTCCCTTAGGGCCTCTATTTTCCTGAGCGGTCTTTCTACCATGTTGGTCCGGGTGCCCTTGAGATTATCGTATTCGCTCTGCACGTCGGCGATCTTCTTCCCGAGCTTCTCGTAGCACTCGACGTATGCCCGCCACTGCTTCCCGAATTCGTTGTATAGCGACAGTATGTCGCCCGTCGTGCGCTTGAGGTTGAAGTTGTCGACCGACTGCCTGATGACGGCGAGGACGGCGTAGAGGGTTATCGGCGAGCATAGTATGACCTTCGACCGGAGTGCCTCGTCCAGTATGAGGGCGTCGTGCTCCTGGACGAACGAGTATATCTGCTCGTTCGGGATGAAGACTATGACGTAGTCTATCGTGTTGTCCTCGGGATTGATGTATTCGCGGCGGGTGACGTCGCGGACGCGCGCCCGGACGTCTTTTATAAATTGGGATTTAAGGGCCGACTTTTCGGCGTCGGATTCGGCCTCGAGGAATTTGACGTAATTGTCGAGCGGGAATTTCACGTCCATGTTCACCTTGAGCCCGTCGGGGAGGATGAAGGTGTAATCCGGTATGGCCGACGAGGCGGCGAGCATTTTCTGCCTGTGGTAGTTGACCCCTTCCTTGAACCCGATAAAGGCGAGTATGTCCTCGGCCATGCGCTCGCCCCACTGGCCGCGGCGCTTCGTGTTGGCCAGCGCCTCGCGGAGCCGGCTCGTCGTCGCCTGGAGCTCGGCCGTCCTTTCGGCCGCTATCCCTAGCTGGCTCGCGAGCTCGCCGTACTTCTGTTCCCTGTCCTTTTCGAAGGCGATTATCCTCGTTTGCGTTCTTTCGAGCTCCTGCCGTATGACGGCGAGGGTCTGGTCTATCATGCCTTTCTTGTTTTCGAGCTCCTTTCCGCCGAGCTCGGCCTGCTTCGACAGCGACTCGCCGGCGAGCCTCATGAACTGCTCCGAGTTACGCGAAAGCGCCTCGTGCGAGAGGGCCCCGAACGAATCGCGTATGCCGTCGATGATGCGGTCGAGCTCTTCCAGCTTCCGGGTTTCCGACTCGTTGAATATTTCCTCGGCTATCTTCCTCGCCCTCCCCTTCGCGGAGAGGTTTATTATCACGACGGCGAGCGCGCCGAGCACGAGGCCGGCGCCGAATACCGCGAGGTTATGGGGTGTGAGATAAGCTTCTATCATCGTCTTTCAGGTGTGTCCCGTATGTCAGATTATTATATCGGGCCTGCGAGTTATAAGTGCGGCGCAGCGGTTATCCGCCCAGCATTTCGTGCGCGGCGTCGAGGGTTTTCTGCGTGATGTTGACGCCGCCTATCATACGGGCGAGCTCCTTCACGCGCTCCTCGCGGCCCAGCGCCTGTATGACGACCTTCGTCTTTCCGCCCTCGACGGACTTCGCGACGGCAAGGTGCGAGTCGGCGAACTTGGCGACCTGGGGGAGGTGCGTTATGCATATCACCTGGGTGCGCCGCGAGAGGGCGTGTATTTTTTTGCCGACCGTCTCGGCGACCGCGCCGCCCACGCCCGAGTCGGCCTCGTCGAATATCACGACCGAGCCGCCGCCCGACTTCGAAGCGGCTTCGCGGAGGACGAGCATTATGCGCGACAGCTCTCCCCCCGAGGCCACTTTTACGAGCGGCTTTAAATCCTCGTCCGGGTTGGCCGAGAACATGAACGCCGCCGAATCGGCGCCGTCCTCGGAGACCGGTTTTTCCGCAAACGGCATCGAGAATCGTGCGCTCTTTATGCCGACCTCCCTGAGCTCCTTTTCGACCGTCTTCACGAGCCCCGAGGCCGCCTCCTTTCGCCTGGCGGAGAGATCCCGCGCCAGCTCGTCGAGCTCCTTTTTGACGGACGCCGACTCGGCCCGGAGCCGTGAGAGCTCTTCCTCGAAGTTGGCCGTCCGCCCGAGCTCGGCCCCGAGCTCCCGCCTTTTCCCGAGTATATCTTCTATCGTGTCGCCGTACTTTCTCTTGAGCGTGCCGATCTCCTGGAGCCTGTCCTCGACGACTTCGAGCCGCCCCTCGGGGAATTCGAGGCCCGAGACGTAGTCCCGGAGACCGGCGGCGGCGTCTTCGAGCTGTATGACCGCGTTCTCGACCGCCTCGGCCGGGGCCGAGAGGGACGGGTCTATACGCGAAGCGTCGCCGAGGTCGGACGATATCCTGGCCAGAGCGCCCAGTATCGAACCCTCGCTCTCGTAGATTTTGCCGTAGGCCCCCTCCGCCGCCGACAAAAGCCGTTCGGAGTTGAGGAGCCTTTTCTTCTCCTCTTCGAGCTCGTCGTCCTCGCCTTCACGGAGGAGCGCGTCGTCAATCTCGGCGCACTGGAACCTTAGGAAGTCTTCGCGCTGCGCGAGGGTTTTCTCGTCTTCCGAGAGCTTCGCGATCCCGGATTCGAGAGACCTGTACTTGCGGTAGAGCTCTTTTACGCCCGCCGCGAGATCGGCGAGTCCCCCGGCCTCGTCCACGACCCGGAGGTGGTTCTCTTCTTTAAGGAGCACCTGGTGCTCGTGCTGGCCGAATATGTCCACCAGCCCCGAGGCAGCGTCCTCGACCATGCGGAGCGTCGCGATGCCGCCGTTGATAAACGAGCGCGGCCTGCCCCTGCGGGGAATGATGCGCTTTACGAGGAGCTCGCCCCCGGATACGTCAACGCCGGCGGCCTCGAGCACGGCGGCGGTTTCGCTCGCGGACGGAATTTCGAAAAGGGCTTCGAGGTGGGCCTCGTCCTTCCCCGTCTTGATGTCCCCGGCCGAGGCCTTCCCGCCGAGTATTATGCCGAGCGCGTCTATGATGACGGACTTACCCGCCCCCGTTTCGCCGGTGATAATGTTGAGACCGGGGCCGAACGAGACGGATATGTCGTCGATGATGGTAAAGTTCCTGAGCGTGAGTCCGAGCAGCATTCGCTCTACTCGATAAAGCTTTTAAGTATCGCCCCCACGTCCGAGCCTTCGAGCTTTTCGAGCGCGCGCTTTTCGATCTGCCTTATGCGCTCCCTCGTGAGCCTGAAGTGCTTGCCTATCTCGTCGAGAGTAAACGTCGCCTCGAACCCTATCCCGAACCTCATCTTTAGAATCTGCTCCTCCCTCGGCGTGAGCGTCGAGAGGGCGTCCTTTATCTTGGTGGTGAGGGTCGCCTTGGCGACGGCGTAGTCCGGGGTGCCGGTTACGTCGTCGGGGATGAAGTCGAGGAGCGTCGATTTCTCGCCGTCGAGAACGGGCGAGTCGAGCTGGACGACCTCTTTCGTGGCTTCGAGCACGCGCTTTACGCCCTCGACCGAGATACCCGTTTTGCGGGAAATTTCTTCGGGGAGGGGCTTCCGGCCCATCTCTTTATTCATGGCGGAGCTTACCCTGTGCACCTTGGTCGCCTGCTCCAGCACGTAGACGGGAACGCGTATGGTCCTCGTCTGGTCGAGGAGCGAGCGCGAGATGGCCTGGTGGATCCACCACGAGGCGTACGTCGAGAACTTGTAGCCTTTCGTGTGATCGAATCTTTCGACGGCGCGCATGAGGCCGACGTTGCCTTCCTGGATAAGGTCGGGGAGCGGGAGCCCGCGGCTCATGTAGCGCTTGGTTATGCTTACGACGAGCCGGAGGTTCGCCTTTATGAACCTTTCTTTAAACCGCCTCGCGCGAAGGAGATAGGCCTTGGAAAGCGTCGTCGAGCGTTTTATGCTCTTCCTCGCCGTGTCGCCGTCGAGCTTCCGCACGCGAAGACGGAGGTTCTTGACGGCCTTGGGGTCGCCCGCGGCCCTGCCGGCTTTAATGCCCTCGGCGTTCCGGACGCTCCGGCCGAGCGTCTTTTCGAGCTTCTTCTGGAAGAGAACGTCGAGCACGGTTTTCACCTCGGCCGCCCTCGCCTCGCAGCGTTTTATCTTGGCCGAGACCTCTATCTCTTCCTTCGGGGTGAGGAGCGGCTCCATGCCCATTTCCTTGAAGTAAACCTGGAGGAGCCTGAATTCCTCGTCGGGAGTGAACTGTTTTCCGCCCTCTTCGCCCGAATCGTCCTCTTCGGAATCTTCGTCCTTAAGCTCCATCTCGGCCTCGGATATGTCGGCCAGGACTTTTTCGTCGAGCTCGAGCAGGAATTCTTCCTGCTGCGAGGAGTCCGCTTCTTCGGTGTAGGCCTCGAACGCAGCCGAGTCCTCGAACTTTTCCGCGCCCTTGTCCTTCTTCTTGGAAATGGAACCTACCCTCGATTTCGGGAGATCGGACACAGTAAGGGATTTACTCTTTAATCTTGCCTGTCGCATCTTGCCATCCTCCTCTATTAAGATGGGTACTACTCTCTGACCTGACCTTCGCCGAATACAATGAACTTGGTCGTGGTCAGCTCCTCGAGGCCCATTGGTCCGAATGCGTGAAGGCGGGACGTGCTGATGCCTATCTCGGCGCCTAAACCGAGCTCGAACCCGTCCGCGAAACGCGTGGATGCGTTGACCATGACGGCGGAGGAATTGACGCCGTCGACGAACGCGCGCGCGTTGCCGTAATCCTGGGTGATTATCGATTCGGTGTGCATTGAGCCGTATTTTTCGATGTGAGCTATGGCTTCTTCGAGGCCGGAGACGACTTTGACGCTGAGGATGAGATCGAGGTATTCCTCGTACCAGTCGGCCTCTGTCGCTTCCTTTACCCCCGGTACTATCGCCTTGGTCGCCGCGCATCCCCTGAGCTCGACCCCCGCCGCCTCGTACGCACGGGCCATCCGCGGCAGAAAACCCGGCGCTATGCTTTCGTGAACCAGGAGGGTTTCGAGGGCGTTGCATACGCCCGGGCGGGAGACCTTGGCGTTGAGGCATATGCTTTCGGCCATGTCCTCGTCGGCGCTTGCGTCCACGAATATGTGGCAGACGCCTTTATAGTGCTTGAGCACCGGTATTCTGGAATTCTCCGCGACGAATCTTATGAGCCCCTCGCCTCCCCTGGGGATGACGAGGTCGATGTACTCTTCGAGCCCGAGCATTTCCAAAACCGCGTCGCGGTCGGTTACGGGGATGATCTGTACGGAGTCCTCGGGAATGCCGGCCTCGCGGGCCGCGCGCCTGAGGACCCCGCCTATCGCGATATTGGTGCGGATGGTTTCGGAGCCGCCGCGAAGTATGACGGCGTTGCCCGATTTTACGCAGAGCCCGGCGGCGTCGGCCGTGACGTTGGGCCGCGATTCGTAGATTATGGCGATTACACCGAGGGGAATGCGCATGCGCCCGACCTGGAGCCCGTTCGGGCGGCGCCACATGCGGACGACCTCGCCGACCGGGTCGGGAAGCGCAGCGACTTCTTTCAGGCCCAGCGCTATCTTTTCGATACGCGCATCGTCGAGCCTTAGCCTGTCCGTCATGGCGAGCGAGAGATGTTTCGCCTCGGCGTCGGCAAGGTCCCGGGCGTTTTCTTCGAGTATGTAGGGGGCGTTGTCCACGAGCCCCCGGGCCATCCCCAGAAGGGCTGCATTACGTGATTTTGTGCTTGTTCTTGCGAGCTTTTGCGAAGCGTTTTTGGCCTTTTCGGCGATTTCTCTCAGGAGGGTCGATATTCGAGTATCTTTAGATTTATTTTTCGTTGTAATCTCAGACATTTAGCTGGTCTATGGCCCTAACACTGGTATTTAAATGATAATACATTCGGCGAAGCAAAGTCAAGAGCAATTTTTACGCTCCTGCACTGTAAACACGGGCTTTGAAGCTTCTCTAATAATATAACGGAGCCGGGCGGAAAGGCTACTCCGCGCCGAGAGATTCCCTGAAATAATCTATCGTTCGGCCGAGCCCCTCGTCGAGTCCGAGGGTCGGCCTCCAGCCGAGCCTGTCCATTGCCAGCGTGATGTCGGGTTTTCTCCGCTTGGGGTCGTCGTGAGGAAGATCGCAGGAGACGATCTTCGACCGTGAGCCCGTGAGCTCCACTATCTTTTCGGCGAGCCGTCTTATTGTTACTTCGTCCGGGTTGCCGGCGTTGACAGGCCCGGTGAACCCGTTTTCCGTCGCCATCATCCTTATAATGGCCTCGACGGTATCGTCCACGTAGCAGAACGAGCGCGTCTGCGAGCCGTCGCCGTAGATCGTGACGTCCTCGCCGCGGAGGGCCTGCACGATGATGTTGCTGACCACCCTGCCGTCGTTGGCGAGCATGCGCGGCCCGTAGGTGTTGAATATCCTGAGGACCTTGACGTCGAGCCTGTGCTGGCGGTGGTAATCGAAAAAGAGCGTCTCGGCGCAGCGCTTGCCCTCGTCGTAGCATGCGCGGGGGCCTATGGGGTTCACGTTGCCCCAGTACCATTCGGGCTGCGGGTGGACGGCCGGATCGCCGTAGACCTCGCTCGTCGAGGCCTGGAAAATCTTTATCCGGAGGCGCTTGGCGAGCCCGAGCATGTTTATCGAGCCCGAGACGTTGACCTTGGTCGTCTGCACAGGGTCGTACTGGTAGTGGACGGGCGACGCGGGACAGGCGAGGTTGTATATCTCGTCCACCTCGACGTAGAGAGGGAAGCAGATGTCGTGGCGTATGACCTCGAACGCGGGGTTCGGCAGGAGGTGCTTGATGTTGTCCTTCCGGCCCGTGAAGAAATTATCGACGCAGATGACCTCGTTGCCCTCGGAGACGAGCCTGTCGCAGAGGTGGGAGCCGATGAAACCGGCCCCTCCCGTCACAAGTATCCTTTTGCCCATACGTTTTATTCCAGTGCCAGGGGCTCTTCAGCGTTTCGGAATCAGCCCTTGAGCACGTTCTTGTCCCTGAGATAGGATATAACGATTTCGGCGCCCTCGTCGAGGCCGGTCTCGGCCGTCTTTATCGTTATCTCGGGATTGAGAGGGGCCTCGTAGGGATCGTCGATGCCTGTAAAGCCCTTTATGACGCCCTCGCGCGCCTTCTTGTAAAGTCCTTTTACGTCCCTGCCCTCGCACACTTCGAGCGGCGCGTCTACGTATACCTCGACGAACTCGCCGTCCTCGACGAGCGCCCTTACGGCGTCCCTGTCGCGCCTGTAGGGGGAGACGAAAGCCGAAAGCACTATCATGCCGGCGTGAACGAAGAGCTTGGACACCTCGCCGATGCGGCGGATGTTCTCGGCCCTGTCCTCTTCGGAGAAGCCGAGGTCCTTGCAGAGCCCCATTCTTACGTTATCGCCGTCGAGTATGAACGTCCTTGCGCCGGTGGATATGAGCTTCTTTTCGATTTCGTTCGCAAGCGTCGATTTGCCCGAGCTCGGAAGCCCGGTGAACCACAGTATGACGGAGCCGTGGCCGTTAAGGTTTCGCCTGTCTTCCTTGGTTATTTCGTGGTCGTGGGGAATTATAAATCTCTCCATTAAAATAAAAACCTCCTTGGCTGTAGCTGAAATCCCCCCTGAAGGCGGATTTTTGGCTAATGAGTTTATGTGATATTTCGGAAAGGTCAAAAGCGTCCGAAAGATGCGGCCTCGGGGAAAGCGCCTCCTCCCGTCCCGGACGCCGGGCGAGCCGGGCCTGTACGGCTGCTTCGGGCGGAATTTTTCCGTATTGCGCCGGATTATCCTTATCCGAAGCCCGGCCGCACACTCGATTAAAAAAGGGTGTATATGAACGGAGCTACGGCTGAGCTCTGCGCGAAAACTATCAGCAGCCCGAACAGAAGCAGGATGAGGAGCATGGGGGTGATCCACCACCACTTGTTCTGTATGAAGAACTGGAGCAGCTCGCCCGCGATACCCATCCTGTTCGTAAGGCCTTTCAAAAAGGACATATTTTCATCCCCGTGTGAGATTTTGTAACAGTATACATGTAAATCGGGAAAGGGGTATAGGAAGTTTCTGAAGGTAGGATTCGAGGCCGGGAGGGGCTGGAAAAGAGATTTCTGGCATTCGCTCGAAAATGACACACACGTATGTGTGATTTTCGACGTAGCGAATTCGAAGGTTCTACGTACATGAAGCGCGGCGGGTGGTAATAGCAACGGTATTGCTACTTCGATTGTCGGCCACCGCACGTAGTGTGATTTTCGACGTGGCTAATTCGCAGGTTCTACGTATATGAAGCGCGATAGGTGGCGGTAGCAATGCGCTGCTACTTCGAATTCCTGCGGGCGTGGTCAGCAAGGTTGCCGTGGCCGTGCGAGGCGCTCCCTTGCAAAGACAGAATAGCGGTACCCCCTCACCCTTTATCCCTCTCCTGCAAGGGGAGAGGGAATGAAAAGCTTAATACACGGCTCAGTCAGCTATAATCGGGCTGCATTCGTAAGAAAATTCGCCGGTGTCGAGGGACGAAATACCGGAGATATTACTATTTCCAAGAATCTCCTCGATTGTCAGTATTCCGAAAGCCGGCGGTTCGATCCCGGTGCCGAGGAATTCGCATTCTATGTTAAAACAGTCAATTACTTCGCAGTCCGAAAAGAATACGAATCCATGGAATACAGGTGGGCTCGTATGAATCTCGCTTTCGTAGAAATTGCATCCATATACGTTACAGAACTGTGCAAGTCCCTCGGTTGGGCAATCCTCGAAATCCATTAATGCATCCGGCTCGTCCCTGAGCTCTATACAATCCGGGGGAGGCGTCGGCACCGGGGTCGGCGTGGGCGTGGGGCTCAGCGTCGGCGTAGGGGTAGGAGTCGGTCCCGAATTGTTGCCGTCGTCGCAGGCGAGGGCAAAAAGTAAAAACAGAATGGTGAGCAAGAACTTAACACTTTTCATCTCAGCCTCCAGGGAAATAATCTTCAGCGCAATTTACATTATTAGTTATATTCGGTTGACATTATCATAAAAAGGTCTTCCGTAAAACCCGAACGATTCGGGATTTCCATCGACATAGGAACTACACACCAGGAGAAGAAGAAAGAAAAAGACAGATATCGAATAGATCCCGATCGAGTCCGGGACATGGTTCAGGATGATGGATTAAAGAAGATTGCCGCGGTCACAGAAGGCGCTCCCTCGCAAAGACGAGCTGAGGGTCGCCCCCTCAACTTGCCCTCTCTCCAAGTGCGGGAGAGGGAATCGAAACGCTGCGGCAACCTTATCCGCGAAGGGCAGTCACTGCTCCTGCTCGGAGTCCTTCTTCACGACGAGGTAGTTCCCCAGCACCAGCGCGTCCATGCCGCTCTTGCTGAAGGAGCTGTAGGCCTCGGCCGGCGTGTTCACTATGGGCTCGCCCTTTAGGTTAAAGGACGTGTTCAGGACGACCGGCGTTCCCGTCGCGTCGCCGACGGCCTCTATAAGCCTGTAGTATTTAGGGTTGAGCTCCTTCTTTACAGTCTGGAGCCTGCCGGTGCCGTCCACGTGCGTTATCGCCGGGAGCTTGTCGCGCTTGTCCTCGTAGACGTTCGTCACGTAGAGCATGAAGCGGGCCGGGTAGTGCTTTTCCGGGTGTTCGAGGTCGAAGTACTCGTGCGCCCTTTCCTCGAGGACGGACGGCGCGAAGGGGCGGAAGGGCTCCCTGAATTTTATCTTCACGTTGACGATGTCCTTCATGTCGTGCCTTCCGGGGTTGGCGAGGATGCTCCTGTTGCCGAGGGCGCGCGGGCCCCACTCGAAGCGGCCCTGGTGCCAGCCGACGACCTTCCCGTCGGCAAGAAGAGACGCTACGCGCTCTATGAGCTTTTCGTCGTCCTCGATGCGCTCGTAGGGGATGTTGTTCTCCTTTAAAAATTCCTCTGTGTCGGCGGCGGAGTGCTCCTGCCCCCAGTAGGCGTGCTCCATGACGAACTTGCGGGGGTTGCCGAGGAGCGTGTGGTATCCGTAGAGCGCAGCGCCCACGGCCGCGCCGCCGTCGCCCGCGGCGGGCTGGATATAAATCTCGTCGAAGGGCGTCTGGGCCAGGACCTTCCTGTTGGCTACGCTGTTGAGTGCGACGCCGCCCGCCATGCAGAGGTTCTTCATGCCCGTTTCCCTGTAGGCGTAGTTGGCCATCTTGACCATTATCTCCTCGACGACGACCTGTATGCTCGCGGCGATGTCGGCGTAGTACTGGTTTTGTTTTCCGACCTCCTCGAAGTTGGCGGGCTTTTCGCCGAAGTACGACGGGTAGCCGCTCCCGGGGGTGAAGAAGTGCGCCTTCGGGTCGCGCGGCGTGCCGAAGAGCTTTTCGAATTTCTTGTTGAAGGTTTTTTCGGAGGAATAGTGGAACGAGAAATAGTCCATGTCGAGCTCGAAGCCGCCGTCGTCGTCGACGCGGATGAGCTCGTAGACCTTGTCTACGTAGAGCGGCCTTCCGAAGGGGGCCATGCCCATGACTTTATATTCGCCCTCGTTCACCTCGAACCCGAGAAAGGCCGTGAATGCGCTGTAAAGGAGGCCGAGCGAGTGCGGGAACCTTATTTCCTTTATGAGCTTGAGGTCCGTCCCCTTGCCGACGCCGAGCGCCGCCGTGGTCCATTCGCCGACGCCGTCCACCGTGAGAATAGCGGCCTCTTCGTAGGGCGAGCAGAAGAACGCGCTCGCCGCGTGCGACAGGTGGTGCTCGCTGAAGAGAATCTTCTCGGGCGGGATGCCGAGCTTATTGAGGAGGAGATGCTTTACCCAGAGCTTGTCGCCGAGCCACGTTACCATCGCCTCGCGGAAGAGCTTCATAGAGCGGGGGAACGTCTGCATCGTGCAGAGAAGGAGCCGTTCGAACTTTACAAACGGCTTTTCGAAGAACATGACGTAGTCGACGTCGTCGGCCTCTATGCCGCCCGTTTCGAGGCAGAACTCTATGGCCATCTCGGGGAATTCGAAGTCGTGCTTTATGCGCGTGAAGCGCTCTTCCTCCGCAGCCGCGACGAGCACGCCGTCTTTCAGAAGGGCTGCAGCGGCGTCGTGAAAATAACAGGATATACCTAATATGTTCATAATATATTCCGGCCTCCGGGAATAAATACCGGGCGTGGGCCCGGCGTTGGCGTCAGAACTGCTTCTGCGCCCTTTCTAGGGGTGTAGTGCCTTCCTTCTCCTCTTTTACATGCCAGCCGTGGGGCGTCTTTTTCTTCATCTGAAGCGGGTCTGTGAACGCCTTCACGGCGAGAGCGAACGGAAGGAGCGGGACGAGATAGAACAGCGTGAGAATAACCCTTGCGTTGAAGTCGCCGATTTTCCTGGCGATCTTCTTCCACCAGTTCCACGCCCGGCGAAACGGGCCGGCCTTGGAATCGTCTTTTTTGTCCTTTTTATTCTGAGCCATCATATCTCCTTATAAGACGTACGGGGAAATTATACGCGGCTTTACGGCTTAAAGTGTTCCTGTCGGATTTCTTTTCGAAGGGAAAAGAATACAGTCCATTTATCACGTTTAAAAGCAAATTGTGATTCCGGCCGGTTAATCGACGCCGGAGCGGCAAGGCCGCCCGGAAGCCGGCCCGAGGGATTACGTCACCCGTCGGCGCCGCCCGAAGTTTCTATCCTGTAATTCAGCTCGATTATTTTCCAGCTTGCGTCCTTCCAGGCGAGCTTCCAGTTGATGTTGCCCTTCGAGCTCTTGAGCGCACCCGTGCGCGCGTCCTTGTAGGTTACGAAAAAGTCGCCCCTTACGAAACCGAAATCGTTCTGAACCAGCGCCCTTTTGACCTTGACGTCGTAGTTGAGGATGTCGATCGAGCTGAAGCTGGAGTCATACTTCTTCATAACGGTGGCGAAATCGACCCCGTTCTCTACCGCGCCCGATGAAAAGAGCGTCTTCAGCCTCGGGAGGTCCTTGCCCCTGTAGGCGGTGATGTATTCCGTTACGAACCCGTAGAGCGTGCTCTTGTCGGGACCCGCCGGGACCGGCTCGGGCCGGCGCATGACGCTCGTACCGTGCGCTATGGCGGTAGTCGAGGGCCCCGGATCGAAAACGTCGGCCGGCGCACCCTTGACCTGCGGCGTTACAGGCTCGGCCTGCCGGGCTGCCGTTTTTATTTCCTTTGCAGGCGTGGATTTTACGGGCCCGGCCTTCACCGCAGCGGTTTCGGGTGCTTTCGCTTTCGCCGTCACGGGCGGGGGCTCGCCGGATACCACCAGCCTGTCGCCGATGTTAATCTTGCTTTCGTCGAGGTTGTTAAGCCTCTTGATCTTGTCCGTAGTCGTGTCGAACTTCCTGGCTATCGTCCAGAGAGAATCGCCGCTCGATACGGTGTAGTACTTGCCATCTTCGAGCCTGGGTTTGGCCTCCGCCTGTTTTTCCGGGGCCTTTTCGGGCTCCGGCGCGGCGGCCAGCTCGGCGGGCTTTTCGGGCTCGACGGCGCGGCGAGGGATTTCGGTGGGCGCAGGTGCGTCCGTAGCCTCGGCGACCTTCACTTCTTCCGCCGGGGCTGTCTCTTTCTTTTCGGCGTCCGCTATTTCCGCCCGGCTTTCAGGCTCGGCCCTGTGCGGGATTTCCGTAGGCGCCGGGGCGTCGGTAGCTTCCGCGACCGCGATTCCCCCGACTATTTCGGGAGATACCCTCGATTCCGGGAGGTTTACGATCGGGACCATCGCCTCGCCCTGTGCGGGATTGCCGGCCCCGGGAGCGGCGGCGATTATCTCGCCCGCCGGCTCCGCCTCTTCGGATTCGGGCCGGGCTTCGGCGTTCTTTTCGGCGGGTTTTTCAGGCGCGGCTTCCGGGAGGTTCTTTTCGGCTGCTGCAAGCGGGACTCGTTTGTCCATCTCTTCGCCGGAGGACAGCAGGTCGTAGTCAATCACTTCCTCCTCGATCTTTACGGACTGTTCGAGCTTTTCGGCGCGCTCGGCCAGCGTATCGCCCCTGTAGACGTGGTTCGGGAGAGAGGGCTGCTCTATCACCCTCGCCATCTGCTCCTTTTCTTCCTGCGATTTGAATATGAGCCCCGAGCCCGCCGCGTATATGAGGGCTATGAGTATCACGACGACAATCGGCGCGCCTATGTAAACATTCTTCTGGAGGTCGAACGTGGGCACCAGAACGGGCACGGGCGGGAGGAATTTGCGGTCGTACGCCTCGCGCTTTTCCTGGTTGCCGAGGACACCGTAGGCTTCGTTTATGAGCTTCGCTTTTTCGGAAGCTTCTGCCCCTGCAAGGTCGGGGTGGTTCGACTTCATGAGCTCGATCCAGTTCCGCCTGATCTCTTCGTCGCCGGCTTCGCGGTCCACGCCGAGGGTTTTATAATAATCCGGTGCGTCGGACTGGTAGTTGGGGATCGTGTAGTTGACGACGAGCCGGGCCTGCTCGATTATGAAATCGGTGCTGACCCTTCTCTTCTCGGCGATTTTCCTTAGAAGCTTGAAATTCGGTGAGCGCTCGCCGCTGGAAATATCGCGGAGGACGTGGAAATAAAATACCCTGTCCCTCGAGAACCGCTCCGCTATTATTCTTATGTCCTTACCGTCAATGAGCTCGGATACGATCCTCTCGTATCTCCATTTATCCAGTGTTATCAAGGTCTTTCCGCCTGAAAGGTGGTCTCATCATCTTCCTTAAGGAGACTAAAAGCTATAAAAAATCAGCGGTATATCGAACAGGCAGCGCGGCCAAAATCCCCTCCATCGTGCACTCTAATCCATTACCGCACGCCACCAGTAATGATTTTACCCTAAATCGCGCTATTTATTCAAGTATTTGGGGTAAATCGCTCCGCTCCGTATTTTACGCGGGTGAGACGCCTGAAGTGGCCGGAATATTTGACAAAACGTAATTTACGGAAAAAATTAATGGCAAAAAATCGCCGGAGGCATAAATTGGAACGCACGTTATCTATAATAAAGCCGGACGGAGTCGAAAAGAACGTAATTGGCGAGATCATCGCAAGGTTCGAGAAGAACGGGCTCAAAATAGCCGCCCTCAAGATGGTTCACCTTTCGAAAAAGGAGGCCGAGGGGTTTTACATAGTCCACAAGGAGAGGCCGTTTTACGGCTCGCTCACGGATTTCATGTCGAGGGGCCCCGTGGTGCTCATGGTGCTCGAAGGTGAAAACGCCATAGCGAAGAACAGGGAGATCATGGGGGCGACCAACCCCGAGCAGGCCGAGCCCGGAACCATAAGGAAGGACTTCGCCACCAACATCGAGGAGAACACCGTCCACGGCTCGGACTCGCCCGAATCGGCCGCATTCGAGATCGGATACTTCTTCAACGCATTCGAGCTCGTAAGGTAACCGGGGAGCACCCGCTTAAAAACAATCCTCCCTCCGGCCGGGCATATGGAGCCGGAGGGGTTTCTTTCCTCGAGCCCACATATGCCCACATATACAGATGTGTTTTGACCGAATTGTCCAACCATGCGAAATTAACATTTCATGTTGGAAATGCATGGTCGAGTAACGATCTGCGGTTGAGAGCGGGGTTCAGACTCTACAAGAAGATTGCCGCGGTCGCGGAAAGCACTCCCTCGCAGAAACAGCGCCAAGCGGAGGGGAGAGTTTCAGCCCCCGGGGAAAACATCGTTCCTATTTCCCCTGTTTGGCGATCTCCCGCATCAGGTCGGCCAAGGAAACTGCAATTACGCCGCTCTCCATTGAAAATGTATCCGGGCCCGAATACACGACATATCTCCTTGAAGCTTTAACGTCTTCGCAGCCTATATGAAACCCCCTCGACAAAGACGGTACCGAGCTCCGTTTTATTTCGATCGCCCACCTGTCTCTCATGCCGAATTCCAGCACCAGGTCTATTTCGGCCCCGCCCGGCGTGCGGTAATAGTACGAACGCGCCCCGGGAAAAGCTACCGAAAGGATATTCTCCAGCACAAACCCTTCCCAGCTGCCGCCTGCGACCGGATGTCCGAGGAGATCGTTGTAATTCGTAATATTGAGGAGTGCGTGAGTTATGCCGCTGTCCCTGACGTAAACCTTGGGAGAGCGGATCAGGCGCTTCCCCTCGTTGAAAGTCCATGGCTGGAGCCGTCTTACCAGGAGAAGATCGACCATCAAATCTAGATAGCGTGCTATGGTCGTTCCGGAAACCCCAAGGCTCCTGGCAAGCTGTGCGGCGTTTACCGGCGCGCCCTGGTTGTGCGCTAGCATCGTCCACAACCTCTGCAGCGTCTCGGCCGGTATCCTGGGACCCAGCTGCGGAATGTCGCGCTCCAGGTATGTTCTGATGAAATCGCGCCGCCACGCAAGGCTGTCGTGATCGGAAGCGGCGAGAAGACTTTCAGGAAATCCGCCTCTGAGCCACAGAGTGTTTACACCCCCGGTTTCAGTATCAGTGAGCTCGAGTACATCTACAGGAAAAAGCTCGAGATAGGCGATTCGCCCCGCGAGCGACTCGCCCGACTGCTGCAGAAGCGATAGAGAAGCCGAGCCAAGAAAAAGAAACTGTCCCGTTTTCCTTCCCTTCCGGCGCTCTCTGTCGATAATGCCCCGGACCCGAGGGAAGATTTCGGGCAGACGCTGCACCTCGTCGAGAATAATCAGCTTGTCCCTGTTCGCGGCATGAAAAACGGCAATGTCCCGGACTTTCTCAAGATCGAGGGGGTTTTCGAGATCGAGATAAACGGAAGGTTCGGTTTCGGCTATATTGAGAGCCAGCGTGGTTTTTCCCACCTGGCGCGGCCCGGTCAGAGCGACCGAAGGGCTCCGTTCGAGAGCCTTCACCATTTCTTTTTCGAGCCGCCGCTTGATTAGCATGTACGTAATTATAACATTTCATGTTAGAAATACATGGTTATGGGAAGTTTTTCCGGACTGGTCATTTCCAGTGAAACGAATTAAGAGAATAAGGCTTTTGCCCCTACGACCTCCCCGAAGTTCCGGGCGAAGCTCCGGGCGACGTCCTTTACGTCGAGCTCTTTCCCGAGCATTTCCTTCATCGAAGTCACGGTGACGTCCGTAATCCCGCAGGGGACTATCAGTGAAAAGTAGGAGAGGTCGGTGTTCACGTTGAGCGCCGAGCCGTGCATCGTCACTCCCCCGCGCACTGCGACGCCTATGGACGCTATCTTCCTTCCCCCTGTCCAGACGCCGGGGTAGCCTTCCCTGCGCCCGCTTTCCACGCCGTAATCCGCGAGCGTCCGCATGATCGTCTCTTCGAGCGCGCCGACGTAGGCCCGTGCGCCGAGGCCGAAATCCCGGAGCCTTATTATGGGGTAGGAAACGAGCTGGCCCGGGCCGTGGAAGGTGACGTCCCCTCCCCTGCCCGTCCTGTGTATCCCGACGCCGCGCCGCCTTATCTCGTCCTCGGGCAGGAGGAAATTCCCGCCTTTCCCGAACCTGCCGTCGGTGAGGACGGGCGGGTGTTCGAGGAGGATGAGCGTACCGACGGAGCCGCCCCGCCTCACGGCCCCGGCCCGCTCGTCCTGGAGCGTAAGGCCGTCGGCGTAGGGGACTGTCCCATGCCATTCGCAGTGTACTGTCAGCTTCGATCCGGAGTCCACGGCATTGATTGTATACAATCCCGGCGGGCTTTCCAGCGGCCTTGCGCCGCGCCCGGAGGTCGAATATACTCAAGTCATCTTTTCTCCTTCCCGGAAGCCCCGAGCCATGAAGAAAAAAGCTGCAGCAAAACCAGGATACGAAGAGTTCTCGCGTGACCTCGCCTCGGGGAAGCTCGCGCCGATAGTCGTATTCACCGGCGACCAGACGTATCTCGGCGAGAAGGCCGTGGCCGAGCTCAGAAAGAGCCTCTTCGGAGGGGACGGCGACATGGGGTTCACGCTCGTCTACGGCGAGAGCGCGTCGGGGAAGGAGATAGCCGACAACGCGAGCACGTACCCGATGTTCTCGGGAAAGAAGCTCATAGTCGTCCGGAACGCCGAAAAGCTCCCGGCGAAGGAGCTGACGCCGCTCGAAGGGTACTTCGCATCGCCCTCGCCCGCGACGTGCCTCGTCCTCGACTATACGGGCGGGAAAAAACCGAAGCTCCCCAAGGGCGACGCGGCGCAGTACGATTTTTCGATGGAAAAGGGCGGGACGACGGGCACCGTCGTAGAGGCCGCGCGCGTGCTCGGGTTCGAGATATCGAGGCCCGCGGCGGAGGCGCTTGTCACGCTCGTCGGCGAGGACATGCGCGACATCCAGAACCAGCTCGAAAAGATAGCGCTCTACAAGGGCGACGACAGGAAAATTACCCCCGCCGACGTGGACGCCCTGACTGTCAGAACAAAACACGCCGACATCTACCAGCTCATAAACGCCATATCGAGAAAGGACAGGAAGACCGCCTACAGGGTGCTTTTAGACCTCGAAGCCGCCGGGGAGGAGCCGCTTTCGATACTCGGGCTCGTAACGTGGCGGTTCAGGCTTTTGTGGAGGGCCAAGGAGCTTTCGGAGAAGCGCACACCCCGGGACGAAATGATAAAGCGGCTCAAGATTTCGCCGGGGCAGCTCTACTACCTCGGCGAGGACCTGAAGAAGTTCAAATACGCGGAGCTTCTCCGCATAATGGAGACGCTGTCCGAGTACGATAAGAAGCTCAAGCTGAGCTACGCGCCCAAAAGCTTCGTTCTTACAAAGATGGTTATAGATTTATGCGGAGCGCGTTGAGCGGGCTCAGGAGGCCGGCGCTTCGGTGGCCGGAACATCCGCGGCACGCTCTCTGGAGACCCTCTTCGCGAGCCTGCCGGTCCTTCTCGAAGCGGTCTTCTTGTGGATTACGCCCTTGGTGGCCGCCTTCTTGAGCTTGGATTCGGTTTCCCTGAGAACGTTGTCCACGGCAGCGGCGTCGCCCTCGGCAACCGTCGTGCTGAACTTCTTTAACTGGGTCTTGAGGTCGGACTTTACAGCCGTGTTCCTATCCCTTCTCTTTAAGCTCTGGCGATGCCTTTTAATACCCGACTTTATTCTGTTAGCCATTATATAAACTTCCCTCCAGCGATTATCCGGAATAGTTTGCCGGGATTTAAGCGGTTGTCAAATGAAATCCAATAACTTTAAGCACTTGGATTATTTCCTCTATTTTTCGCCTCTCCATACCGGGTTCCGGTCCTTTGCCCGGGGATTTGCGTGACTACGCCGGCTTCTTTTTTCGAGCCGTCCGGGGGGCTTCGCCATGGTCAGCGTTACGCCCCATGCACGAGGCCCCCGGCCCGGGCCTGAAAGCCGGTAAAGCTCGACCGGCTATTCGACTATGAGGTATCCCGCCGATCCCAGCATCACCCTGGAAAGCGCATGGTCCACCAGAATATATGTGCCGGGGACATCGAGCGTCAACTCGACGATGGTGGAGCTGCCGGGAGGGACCTGTATGGTCTGCACGTCGTTCATGGGAATCGACGAAAGGGATCCCTGGGGATAGACCTCGTCGAATATTTCCCCGATAACGTGAAAGGATGAAATGAAATTCGGACCCCCTACTCCGAAGAAGATACGTACGGTTTCGCCGACCCGGGCGTGCATGGGATACGCCTCCGTAAGCCCGCCCATAGAACCGTTAAAAACGAAATAGGTCGGCGTCTGGGCCAGCAATTTGCTTATGCTCGGCGTAAGCTCCCCCTTCTGCCCGAACGGCTCTTCGGTGTATATCTCGCCTTGCATCACGTAAAATTCCTTATCCACGGGCGTCAATCCGCCTTCAGGCTCTACGAGTATCAACCCATACATCCCGCTGGCGATATGATGCGCGACTATGGGCGTGCCGCAGTGGTAAACATAGAGCCCGGGTTTCGTGGCCGTGAACGTGAGCACGCTCTCTTCGCCGGGCGCGGTCTGGGTGGCGTCGGCTCCGCCGCCCGGCCCGGTTACCGCGTGCAAATCTATGGAATGCATTTGCGTGCTATCCGGATTATTGTGCAAATGGAGCTCGACGGTATCCCCGACGCCTACTCGTATGAAAGGCCCGGGAACCTTGCCGTTAAAAGTCCAATACCTGAAAGTCGCCCCCGAAGCGAGATCTTCCACCACTTCCACGGCCTCCAGGTTTACCTGGACCGTTTTCGGTTGAGAGTCCCCATTGGGCGGCGGCACGTCGGCAGGGTCGCGCGTTATATTCTTCTCGGTGGGCTGGGCCGTTGCTTCACCGTTATTATCGTTACCGCATCCGGTCAGACCGGGGACCGACAGTAAAACCAGGAGAAACATGGTTAAAAGGACATCCGCGCGCATGACTGAATCGATCTTTCTCATTCTGATCCTCCAATAAACATTCGATATTCGATAAACGCATTTCAGCGCGAATCCCGTTGGGAATGGGCATTCTCAGTTATATCTAGCACAGGGCCTGTCGCGATATAAGGGGCAATTTTCACGATAAAAGGGGGCAATTTTAATGACAGGTATTAAGCCTTCGATAAAGCTTCCATGAGCTTTTCGCCGGAGTTAAAACCCGCATAGTTTCAGCACGGCAATCGAAATATGCCGATGCATAAAAAAGGGATTTTCAGACGACCAGGCAGCGTATCGGCCGTGATTCATACACGAGGGAGGATGCAGCTCCTTACGCGGGAGGGAGATCAGCTTTTTTCCGCGCAGACGAGGTATTCCACGTTGCCGTCGGCGCCTGTTATGGGGGATTCGACGACGCCCTTCACGCTCATCCCTAGGCCCGAGGCGAAGGCCGTGATCTTATCGACGACCTCTTTTCGCTTCGTCTCGTCCCTGACTATGCCGCCCTTTCCGACCTCGCCCTTCCCCACCTCGAACTGGGGCTTTATCAGCGCTATCAGCACACCGCCCGGGGCGAGCACCCCCGCGGCCGGGGGGATGATTTTAGTGAGGGAAATAAAGGAGACGTCGATGACGGCGACGCCGACCGGCTCTCCGCCTATATCCCCTGGCTTTAGATACCGGGCGTTGAATTTTTCCATCGAGACGACGCGGGGGTCCTGCCTGAGCTTCCAGTCGAGCTGGCCGCGCCCGGCGTCTATCGCGTAGACCCTGGAGGCCCCGCGCTGGAGTAGGCAGTCTGTGAATCCGCCGGTGGAGGAGCCTATATCGACGGCGGTTTTCCCTGAGACTTCCACGCCGAATGCGTCGAGGGCGGCTTCGAGCTTGAGGCCGCCCCGGGAGACGTATTTAAGCGGCTCGCCCTTGAGGACGATCTCGGCGTCGTCCCCGACGAGCGCCCCGGCCTTGTCCATGCGCTCGCCCGCGACGAAGACGCTCCCCGCCATGATGACGGCCCTGGCGCGGGCCCTCGTATCGACGAGCCCCCTTTCGACGAGCACGACGTCTAGGCGCTTTCCCCCTTTTTTGACGCCGCCCCTTGCGGGCATCACCCTTCCCCGCCGAGGTATATGGCTATCCGCCTCAGCGGCTCGGCCCTCTCGTCGAACGCCGAGAGACGGGATACCGCCTCGCGTATGAGCTCGCTCATTTTACGCCGCGATTCGTCTACCCCGGCAAGCCCGGGGTACGTAGACTTTCCGCGGCGGGCGTCGTTCCCCTTGGCCTTCCCGGTGTCGCTCGCGGCGTCGAGGTCGAGGAGGTCGTCGCGTATCTGGAACGCGAGCCCGAGCGCCCCGGCGTAGGACGCCAGCGCGGAGATTTCGTCGTCCGAAGCCCCGCCGATGCGGGCGCCCGTCGTCACGGCCGTCCTCATCAACGCGCCCGTCTTTAAGGAATGCATGCTCTCGATTTCGGACAGGGACGTCGCCAGCCTGCCTTCGAGGGCGAGGTCCAGGGCCTGCCCCTCTATCATCCCGCGCGAGCCGGCCGCCGCCGACATGTCCTCGATGATGTCGCATATGACGGCGCTGTCGATGCCCGCCGCCCTGCCTTCAGTGACGATCAGGCGGAATGCATCCGTCAGGAGCGCGTCGCCCGCGAGTATGGCCGTCGCCTCGCCGAAGACGACGTGGCTCGTCGGAATGCCGCGCCTGAGAGGGTCGTCGTCCATCGACGGAAGGTCGTCGTGAATAAGGGAGTACGTGTGAATCATTTCGAGGGCGCACGCTACGGGAACCGCCCTCCGCCTGTCGCCGCCCACTGCCTCGCAGGCGGCTATCATCAGTATAGGGCGGAGCCTCTTTCCCCCGGCGAGCAGGCTGTAGCGGACGGCCTCCACGAGACGCGTAGAGGGGGACTCGGGCGCGGGGATGAGCGAGCCGAGCGCCGCGTCTATCTCGGCCCTGTTCCGGGCGATGTAGCTCTTTATATCGAATTCCATTACGTACGGCTCACTTCTCGGGATCGAAGTCTTCGGGGACGACCTCGCCGTTTTTCTCGACCAGCAACTCGACTTTTTTCCTTATTTCATTGAGCTTCGTGTGGGATTGGGATATAAGCTCCGTCCCTTCCTGAAAGAGCTTGATAGAGTCTTCGAGCGGGAGGTTTCCGCTTTCGAGCCGGCGGATTATGTCCCTGAGCTCCTTCATCATGTCTTCGAAAGATTTCATGAGGGTATTTTATCCCTGAAGCAGGGCGGGCACAAGACGAGAGCGCATCCGGAGTGGGCCGAAGGGCGAAGACGAGCCATGAGGCAGACGGTAATTAATCAGACGATTATAAAAGCCGGAAGGTAACGGGGCGTGCGCCGAGGCGTCCGCCCCGCTCGTGGTCAATACTCGTTAATGAGCCGGAGCGTTCTCTACCGGGTTCTCCGGTGCGTCGGGAGCCGCTTCGTCGGCATTCTGCACGTCCTCGACTACGCCCTCGACGGTTTCCGTAACGCCGTCAGCGGTGTCCTGTACGGTCTCCTCGACCATGGCGGCGCCTTCCTCTACCGTGTCGTCCGCAGAGTCGGCTGCGTCGCCGGCCGCGTCCTGGGCGTCGTCCGCTGCGTCTCCCGCGGCATCGGCTGCATCGTTTGCAGTATCAGCCGCGCTGTCGGCCGCATCGCCAGCGGCGTCGGTGGCCTCGGTTGCGGCGTCGTTCACTGCATCGGCTGCGTCCGCGGCGTCGCCCGGATCCACGACCTCTACTTCCTCCACCTCCACTTCCTCGGCGCCCTGCTGGGGCTGCTGGCAGGCGGCGAGCCCGAGGGCGAATACAGCGCCTGCAACGAGAATCATAAACCTGCTGAATAGAGTCATACCATACCTCCTTAATGTAATTATTATCAGATTCAGGATTTAATCGACTTAATTCAAACAACATACTATATTTGTTGTGCGATTTCCACCAGTAAGTCATTCGGGAGGCCGGAGAAGCCCGGCGAGGCGGGGGGCGAGCGCCGCCCCGTTTGGCTGCGTATCCCTCCGCCATGAATTAGTGGCGACGAATACAGAGGTTTTATCGCCCGCAAAGGGAAGAGACAAAAACATGCGGGCAAATACTCCATTATATCAGTCGTTTACGGCCGTTCAGACCTGTAAAATTTTCTTCATTCACCAATTGTATTCATAGCGAATTAATTGTAATATCGTAGGAATTACTTCATCCTGGAGGAGAAATAGCCAGAAAGCTCGTTTACGGATTTAATTTGTCTTTGTCCGTGCTTTTTACAGTGGTTTTGCTTACCCCGTTCTTCACGGCGGAATCGAATGCGCAGCCGACAGAAGGATGCCCGGTGGCAATTTGCGCGACTATTCCGGGCCTGCCGCCATCGGAATCGGAAAGCGAGCTTATTTTCTTCGATTACGAATACATCGACTCCTTCGGCGCCGAAACGTTCGAAGTCGCCGCGAATGTGCAGAAGTGCCCGGCTTTCATAGTACAGCAGTTCGGCGGCGCACAGATTACGCAGCTCCCACGCCGCGGATACAGCCTCGAATCCGTCGAGTGCGAAGGCACGGGCATCGATTTTATAGAGGTCGAAAACGGCATACTCGTTGCATGCGACGAAGCCAGGCGCGAGCTCACGACCTGCACCTTCGTCAACCGGATAGGCTCTTTGAATGTGCCGACGATGTCGGAATGGGGAATGACAGGAGTTGCCGCCGCTCTCGGACTGATCGGCGTTTTCTATGCGGTTAGAAGGAGAAAGGCCTCGGCCTAGATTTCATCTAATAGAATAAATTTAAAGGATGGGAAAGCCCGTTCCGCCTGCATGGCGGAACGGGCTTTTTTTGTTCAACTGTACTTAATCCCACATTCAAATTTTCTGACCTATAGAAAGAAATTTCTTTATGATTATATTAACCACAATACCACTAGAAATCGGAATAAAATTGACCAATAGACCTACACGAAGAAATCACTATCTACCCCAAGTATATTTGAAATCATTCCTAACAAATGACGTTTTTTGGGTTTATTACAAAGGTAGAAACAAGCCAGTAGCGCAAACTCCGGTAAATACTGGTGTTAAGAAAAATATTTATAACCTTAGGGGTCCGGATGGCTCAGTTGATGATTCATTAGAAAAGGTACTGAGCATGACCGAAAACGATTTAAGAACAATTATGGAAAAGGCAGTTGAGCCTAAATATAGACTTCATGAAGATGATATAGAGAAACTTGCAATTTTCTTCTCGTTTTTAGCCACAAGGGTTCCCAAAAATATTGAAGAAGCACGAGAACTATTCAAAGAATTTGTTATTCATAAACTAAAAAAGGATTCTGCAAATACAAATGAGCTTGAAAATGCAATTGACTACCTGAAACAAACAGAGAAGGATGCAATATTAACATTGGAGCAATTGCAGGAATATTACAAAGACATCGAAAAGTATTTCAATTTATCAGTAAATGAAAAATTCGCCATGATAATGAGTATCGACCAATCAAAAAATATCTATTATGAATTAAGAGAAATGAATTGGTGCCTTTGTAAGGCTCCATCTGGCAATTTATTTATTACTTCTGATGCTCCCTTAGTACCTTTTGCATCAAGACCTGATGGATCAGCATTAATTGGTGCGGGATATGGACTAGATAATGTAGAAATTACTATACCAATATCACCTTTTTTATGTATCTATATGACGCGAAAACCGATACAAAAGTACCGTCCAGCTAATAAAAATTTCGTAATAGAGATTAATCGAAGGACGGCATGGAATGCTGAAAAAATGATAATATCATCCATAAAAACAAACTATTTACGAGAACTAACTAATTGGGCCACAAAATCTTTGCATACACCGAGAATTGACAAAGATCGACTGAGATATTTGTTAGAAATTTCCGAAGACGAATAACTACAATATGTGATATATCTCAGATAACAAATGGAATTTCAATTATTGAGGGATTATATCCTGAACTTTTAAACGTCTCTGAGGCAAGCTACATCGGCTCAATGCTACCCCCTCTCCACTTTAAAAGCGGAGAAGGGGGATTAAAAATAATGATCTTACGACCCAAAAGTCTCGGCGACGACTTCCATCGTCTCGACCGTGCTTTGCTTCCCTGCCGGCCCGGGGATTATTATCGGAAGGTCCACCCCGGCCTTTCTGTAGTCTTCGAGACGCGCCCTGCACCTGTCGGCCGGGCCGACGAGGGCTATGGCGTCCAGGAGCTCGTCGCTGAACACTTCGGCCGGGTTGGCCCCGCCCTGGATCGCATCGACGACGTCGCCGAAGCCGTTGTTCCTGACCATGCGCTGGTAAAAAGGCAGCCTGAGATAGTTCGAAAGCCCCTTCTTTCCGGACGAGCGCGCGAGCTCGAGATCGTCCGAAACGACCGCGGGAATGCCGAGCGTGATGTCTATTTCGGCCGGGTCGCGGCCCGCCTTAAGCGCGCCCTCCGTGACGTATCCCTTGAGCGTCGTAAGGTATTCCGGCGTCGAGAGGTAGGGGAATATGCCGTCTGCCGTCTCGCCCGCGAGTGAGGCCGCGCCCTTCGTGAGCCCCGCGATGTAGACGGGCACCGCGGGAAGGCTGCGTTTCATCGTAATCTGGGGCGCGCTCCCGTCCATGATGGCCCTTACGGCCTTGACGTATTCGCGCATCTTGTCTATGGGGTCGCCCATGTCGATACCGAACCTGTCGTTCACGGGCTTGTGGCTGACGCCGAGGCCGAGCACCATGCGGCCGCCGGTGATTTCCTGTATGGTGAGGGCCGAGGCCGCGGCGACGGCGGGCTGGCGCATGTAGATGTTGGCGATCCACGTCCCGACCTTTATCCGGGTCGTCACCTCGGCGAACACCTGGGCGTTCGAGAGGCCGTTCCACGGCGGCACTTCGGGCGAAAATATGGCTTCGAATCCCGCCCCTTCCGCTATTTTCGCAAGGTCCCTAAGCTCGGCGACGCTCGCCCCCCAGACGGGTGATATGGTTGCTATCCTCGGCATAATTTTCCTCCTTTATTGGTTTGTATCGACTATTTTATGAACCCCGGACGGCCAAAGATCAGGCGCGAATGCAGATACGCCTATCTCAGTATATAAAGAATCGGGATTATGGCAAGCTCAGTACTGGTTTATGACGTCCCTGTAGTAATCGGGGCGGAGAAGCGACTCGTCGCCGGCAGCGAGGACGGCCCTTATCTGCGCGAGGACGCGCTCCTTGTCGCCGGGGAACTTCGCCTTGATGGGGAGATAATTCGATATGTGGTTCGAGAAGAAATAGCCGTTCGTGAGGTCGGTGTTCTCGACCAGGATTTCGAGCTCCTTTATCATCCGGAACTTGTCGGGGAGCGTGAATTCGCCTCGCTGCCATTCGTCGTATAGAGGCGCGCCGGGGCGTATCTGGAGCGACAGCGCGCCCACGTATTCGGGGTCGGACGCGGTGAGGAGCCGGCCAGTGGCCTCGGCGTGCTCGGCGCTCCTTTCGACACCTCCCATTCCGAGAAGCACCATGGCCGAATTCATGACGCCGGCCTCTTTCAGCATGCGTGACGCCTTCACGGTATCTTCGAATCCCGCGCCTTTCTTAATCCTTTCGAGGACGGCGTCGTCGCCGCTCTCGAAGCCGATGTACACCATGTCGAGGCCGAGCTCGCGGAGCTCACGGAGGTTATCGACGCCCTTACGCAGAATGTCGCCGACGTTGGCGTACATGCGGACTCGCTCGACGTGGGGCGATCTTTCGCGGAGGTACGTGATTATCTCGACCAGCTTTTTCCGGGCGAGGACGAGGGCGTTGCCGTCGGCTATGAAAACGCGGCCGCCTATCTCGCCGCGCTCGCTCGCGGCGTCGATTATCTCCCTTATCTCGTCCATCGGGCGGACGCGGAACCTCTGCTCGTCCTTCCTGTACATGGCGCAGTAGGTGCACTGGTTGTGCGAGCAGCCTATCGTCGCCTGGAGTATGAAGCTCTTCGCCTCGCTCGGCGGGCGGAAATAAGGCGTTACGTACTCTATCATGCTATTAGGATTAACTATTTCTGAACGGTTTACAACCCGGGACGGGCAAGGCGGCGGGAATTTCCTTCGCCCGCCGGTGCGGCCGAACGGGGAAACCCGCCCGTAAAGCCCCCGTAAAGACATGGTATTCTTCTTAAACCGCCGGGCCCGGGAGCTCATGCCGTGGACGGGCCTTAAGGAAGATCACGATGACTGGCGAATCGAAGCTGAGCGCGAAACTGTACAGGGCGGCCCTGGGAATATACAGCCGCATCCGCCGCCACCCTGTCCCGGCGCTGGCCCTCCTTTTATCCGCCGCCGGATTCCTGGCCTTCGCCGAGCTGGCGGGCGACGTGCTCGAAGGCGAAAATCACCAGATCGATACGACGATACTGCTGATGATGCGTAACGGGAGCGACCTCGCCAACCCGCTGGGCCCGCCGTGGTTCGAGGAGATGATGCGCGACATAACCGGCCTCGGAGGGGTGGCGGTGCTGACGCTGGTCACCATATTTTCAGCGGTTTACCTCCTCCTGATAAAGCGAAGGGACCTCATGCTCTACCTGGCCGCGGCTGCGATAACGGGAACCATATTCAGTAATCTCCTGAAGGCGGGGTTCAGCCGGCCGAGGCCCGACGTCGTCCCGCACGAGATAGTCGTTTATACCGCGAGCTTCCCGAGCGGCCATTCTCTCGTCGCCGCCGTCATATACCTTACGCTAGGAGTGCTTTTGACCGAAGCCCAGACGCGGTACCGGCTCAGGATATACATCCTTTCCGTCGCGATCGTGCTGACTTTCCTGGTGGGCATAAGCCGGATATACCTCGGCGTTCACTGGCCGAGCGACGTGCTGGCAGGGTGGCTGGCCGGGACGGCATGGGCCATTATGCTCTGGATCGCCGCCCACTACTACATGAACAAATACAAGGTGCGGGATGCGGGGAAGGAGACCGGTGGGGAGAGATAACTTCCCGGCGCGTACCATCGCGGGATAAACCGTACAGCGGCGCCGAAATCGCCTTGCAATAAACTCGATTAATCGACTCTTCTTATAACCTCTTCGATTACTCGGAATACGCTGTTAATATCGACCTGCTGTTGAGGCTGTTCGGGATATTGAGCGGGTCGCTCCGTAGGAGTCGCCGTGTATCTGTCCCGGACTGTTATCTCGCAAGCTTTCTTGAAAGCGGCTTTCTCGTATTCGGTTAAGTTATCGGCTTTCGAATACTGGTAGCACGATACTGCTCTATCATTTTCATTAAGTCCATAAAGATAGTTTACATATGTGTTCACAGTCCTGCTAAAATGATAATTAGGATCCGATTGGGGCCTTGCATCCTGGCGCTGCATCCCCGATTCGCGGGTATTCGGATTTGCCCCGGTATTCACCGCCCGTTGTTCCTGAACCGAAGATTTTTCCTCCGCTTTCTGTATTGTTGCGGCTTCCCGGTCCTCGTTCGACTTAACTTCCTTTGAAGGGGCTTCGGATTTTGGGCGATTATTCGAATAACTCCTTGCCTCGGCCGTATTTTCAGTATCGCCGATAATTTTCCACTTGTCTTCCGTTTTGGTTATAATGAGTTTTCGTTCTGTTTTTCCGGATATGGCCTGGTTTTTCTTCACATTTTCAACCATGAATTTCATTGGAATGGTTAGTTCGGCGACATTGCCCTTTTGTATGATTGTTATATCCTCGTAGAGCGTAAAATTTACATTGGGCCATTTTTTATAATAATCCGACATGCCCTTTATTATTTCATCGTTCGTCAGGTTTTTGCCGCGGTATTGCACAAAATCATTATAAAAACCTCTAAGCCGATCGGCATCTCCTGAATTAAGCGCGTAGACGAAATCCTTAGAGAATTCCGATATTCCTTCGTTTACGTTACTCTCATCATCGAGGCTCGTTGAGTTTTCGTATATATACTCGCTCGGCGTACTGTCGCTACTTGAACCGAGCGTACTTGATCGTGCGGCTAAAAGATCCTCAACCCTTGACATGCAGTTCATAGTTTGGGAATCAGATTGGAATTCATTCCTGCAGCTTGTCTCGTGACAGTTGTAATCCATTCCACAGAATTCTGCTATTCGTTTAAATGTGTCAGCTCCGTCCGATCCCGTTCCGGAGACATCCCTTTGTTTCGAAACGACCGAGCTGTCCCTCGTTTCGGTTTTGACCCCGCCGGCAACGCTTGTGATAGCTTTTTCTTCTTCTACGTCTATATGCCAGTACCCGTTTGCTGAATCAACGCTTATATAATAAGTCCCGGGTTTCTTGTATAATCTGGACTCTCCATTTTCGGGCCCGTCTATCATGATCTCGGGAATCCCGCCTGTTTCCATCAAATCGGTACCTGATTCCAGAACATATGCGTACAACATGGAAAAGTCTCCCCCTTCAAGCGAGTACCGAATCCTTACGGGATTACCACCCAGCTCGAACGGAGAGGAATTCTTTGAAGATCTGCCGGACATGCTGATTAATGAAACCCATTCTTTACCGGTTTGGGATACGATATTGGTTTCATTCGATTGTACTTCAACCAGCTCTTTACCAGCCGGAATATTTTCCCCGCCAGCAACCAATTGCTTCTCAGGTTCTTTCTCAACTACTATTTCCCGTTCTTCCAGAATAACAACTTCCCATGTTCCATTGGCGGAGTCGATACTCAGATAATATTCTCCATCTTTTTTATATAACATTGTTTCTCCGGAGTCCGCTTGCATAAGCATGATTTCGGGGAACCCGCCTGTTTCCATCAAATCCTGCCCGGCTTTGAGCAGATAAACACTAAATACAGCAAAATCCCCTCCTTGGAATGAATAGCTCATCCTCACAGGACCTCCAGTCAATTGAAACGGAGGAGTATTTTTTGAATTGGATCCCGCAACTCGTATCGCTTCAACCCATTCTTTCCTAGTTTCCCTGTTCGCAGCCCCCGGGTTTATTCCTGAATCGGATAGAATTCCGATAACGGCTAAAATTATCAAAAACCCTGACACTATTATGATTGGATATTTATACTTGCCATGGGAAAATCCGGGGCTCGAAGCAGCAGCTCCCGCTGTAGCAGGAGCCGGGTCAGCCGAAGACATTCCCGGAGAAAATAGGTTCGTATTAGTATTTGTTTTCTCCGTTTCGTCGGCGGACTTGCTTCGCGTTTCCATGGAAGGAGACAATTCCTGCGCAGCAGGGCCATTCGCTTCGGCAGGCTCGTTCGCCAACGGCCCTGTCGGCCCGACTTCAACGATAGATTTCTTCAGAAAGATGCCTAATACGAGTGCGCCGACGACTGGGAAAAACCATATGGCGGCGATAAAAGACAATCCAATTGCCGAACCTATAGCCGCTCCGGCAGCCTCGTACTCATTTTCAATCCGGGATAGAAGGTTTCCAACTTCGAGAAGACCCCATAATGCCCCGATTATCCAAGTTATGGTCCAGAAGAGGGCAAAATTCTTCATTATGTTCCATCCGGCACCTCCCTCTCTGGTTTCACCCGACTTGAGCGGTCTTAATGTCAGGTATACAGGTACGACTACCGGACCGAAAAAGAAACAGGCCAATGCCCATAACAGGACTTTGGTCTTACGTCGTAAACCATCTCGTACAAGCCAGACTATCAATATTGCATTCAGCAGGAAATACCACATATAGGCTCCTTAACGATCCCACGGAGGTTCGATGGATTTTTTATCGGAAACTTCTTTATCTTTTAGCTGGTAGGTTTCATCGTTCCAGCGGTAGATTTCCCTGGCCCATATTACGGGACAGGCCATGCACTCGTTCCCTCTCACCGCGTAGATTTTGATTAAAATAGGCGGCTCGAATATGATGTTGTCCCCGAAGGTTTCGAATATCAGGTCGACTTTTTTACCATCGAATTTATAGATATCGCCGGAGCTGCCATGACATGATGCGCCGCATTGCGTTCTTGAAACTCCGAACTGGACCCACCCGGGGTTCTGCCACACATTCAGGATAATTGTCTGATCGATACTGGCAAAACATCCATTCTCGGATACATAATCCTGCTTTATATCCTCCAGCTTGGGGAACAACCAAATCGTTTTGTTCGTCACTGCATGTTTAAGCGCAACTCCTATGACGCTGTCCGGTCTGCAGCCGACCAGGCTTCCAAGGTCGACTTCCTCTAACCGGTAATTCTGATCATTGACTTCAAACGAGATAGCGGCCGCGGCTTCCAAGGGAGCGAGTAAAAGGGTAGACACAAGCAGAATTGAAATCCTTAGACAAGTTATACTCATATACCAGGAGGCTTCCATGAATGTATTCAGTATTTATATTATACGTTTGGTCATAAAATAACAATACGACACAATACAATATTTCCGGGCTATTGAAAAGGCAGAACAAAGAATTATCAATCGCCGGCATCTTTACAAACCCCTATCCCTTGTTATAATGTTTCGGCCATGAGCGAACAGGGAAAAGAACAGCACGAATTGGATATCAAGAAGATGTTCGAGCTCGACGAGCGCGAAAAGGAAGGCGCGGTTTATATAGTCGGCGTGGTTGTGCTGATTATATTGATCGTGGGCCTCGCCGCACTCACAAACGTCATTCTCGCGCCCTGAGGACTAGCCCTCGGACACCCATCTTATGAAAAGCGGCACGAGTCCTTCGGGCTCGACCGCCGCGCCCGAATTGTCCCTGAAGATTATTCCGTTTTCGTCCGTCCGGTAGTGAATTTTCATGAGCTGCACCGCCGGCGACAGCTTCCCCGCGTCCTGCCCCCCGGATTTACGCTTCTTTCCGATGACAGTAATGATGCTCGGGTCCTCGTCGAAGATTATGACTATCCCCGTGGATGAGATTATTGAAAAACCCGCGAGTCGCCCGGGTATGTTGAGGAAGAGGTCGAGGAAGTCGGGCGTGAGCCTGTTGAGCGCGAGCTTCGAGGCGCCCGAGACACCGTTGTATATCGTGATGGCGCGGCGGCTTACGGCGTAGAATTCCTCCATAGCGGCGTGCACGGTCTTTTCCTTCTCCGTTTCGGCGGCGTCCGGGGGCTCGTGACGGGCGGCTCTTTCGGCCGCGCGCGCCGTGGCTATTTTCGTTATCTCGTCGTTAAAATCATTGTCCATGAATTGAATTATAACGGCGCTGTGCGCGAGGTAAAGGCGCGGGCGCACGAGGGCCGCGGCATACCTCCGGCGCGGCGGCGCGGGACACGCGTCCCGTGATAAAAATTACCCCCTCCCTAACGGCCGGTATATACACCAAAAATCCTGCCGGTCCGAGAAAACCCCTTGAGCCGCCGGTGCGGCGTGTGATAGGCTATTTTAAAAGAGGGCAGAATCATGGCTGACGAATCCACGAAAGTTTCATTCGTAACGACACCCGGAAAGCGCCTGGCGCTCGACAGGATAGCCAGGGCCTACGGCAAGAACGTAAGCGCTGTAATAAACGAGGCCATAGAAAGCTATATCGACCTCCACGAGCCCAAGGCGAACAGCGCCGCAGCCTCGGAGCACGGGGACTTCGCCACCGACTGAGGGCTGCGAAGAGCCCGGGGGCGGGGGCCGGCCCCGCCGCTGTGTGAAGTCTTCGCCCGCCCTTTCCAACGGTTGAATTTCCCGCCGTACCGGTTATCGTATTCCGCATAATTACCATGCGTTGTGGGGAAAGGTTTACATCGGGCCCTGGGTCTTTCGTTACGAGATACATAGGGCTTTTATTTTTTGCGGCGGTGCTTGCGGGATGCGATTCCCCGGGGGGCAGCGACCTCACGCTGAGCGGAAGGGTTCTCGGCGGGGGCGAGCCGGTGAGGGAAGCGGCCGTAACCCTGTACGAGGCGGGCTCGGCCTCTCCCGCCGAGGAAATCGGCTCGGGAATTACCAACTCCTCGGGCGAATTCGAGATAAAATTCGGAAGACCGTCGGGCGACGGTATAATCTACGCCGTCGCCAGGGGCGGCATACCGGCCGGGAAGTCGGCCGCCAACGGAGCAATCGCGCTTCTTACAGTCGTCGGCGACGTCGACCGGCGCCCGGATTCCATAACGATAAACGAGCTTACGACCATAGCCTCCGTCTGGACGAGCGCGCAGTTCCTGGGCGGGGGCTCGATATCGGGGAATTTCGTCGGCGTCAGGAACGCGGCGCTTAACGTCGGGAACCTCGTCAATATCGAGACGGGCAGGCTCGGATGGGTCGTACAGAACGCCGTCAACGGCTCCGAGACGGGTACCCTCGCCGAGCTCAACACACTTGGCAATATTCTCGCGGCGTGCGTGACGCTCTCGCCTTCGGACGCATGCAAAAACCTCTTCGCGGCGTCGGCGCCGCCCGGCGGCCGGATACCGGGCGATACGCTCGCGGCAGCGCACGGCATCGCGCTCAACCCGTGGCACAACGTAGAGGAAATATACGATCTCGCGGGAGAGGGGCCGTACAGGCCGGCGCTCAACGCCCCTCCGGCGGCGTGGACCATAGCGCTCAAGTTCACGGGCGGCGGCCTCGACGCGCCGGGCGGCATATCCATAGACGCCGAGGGCAACGCCTGGATTACCAACAACTTTCTCTCGGGCCCCCACGCCGGGCTTGCCGACTGCACTACCGATAACCTCGGCGCGACGAAGCTCGACCCCGCCGGTTATCCGCTGTCGCCGAGGCTGGGGTTCGCGGGCGGGGGAGTAGACGGCGCGGGCCCCGGCATAGCCATAGACGAGACGGGGAATATATGGGTCGGGAATTTCAGGGGCGACAGCATATCGCTCCTCCGCCCGGACGGCGCGCCGCTATCGCCGGGCCGGAGGGGGTTCAGCGCGGGAGGATTCGCGAGCAAGGTGCAGGGGACCATCGTGGACTACGAGGGCAACGTCTGGTTCGTGAACAGCGGGCCTTCGCCCGGATGCCCCGAATGCGGGAACTCGCTCACGGTATTCCCCGGCGGCGACCCCGGCACGCCGCTCACATTCGCCTATCCGGGGACGGACACGCTGTCGGGGCCGTTCGACCTGGCCGTCGATATCGACGGGTACCTGTGGATAACGAACGGCACGGGGAATTCGATTACGCGCATAGATCATTTCGGGAACCCCGTGCTCCAGACCGCGCCGGGGTGCTGCGGCCTAAGCGACCCGAGGGGGATAGCGATAGACAGCTTCGGGAACGTGTGGGCGGCCAACCTCACCGGGGACCCCGGCGGCAGCGTGACGCTTCTCGACCCATATGGCGAGAACGCGCCCGGCTCGCCCTTCAGGGGCGGCGGCATCGCCGGGCCGTGGGGCATAGCGGTGGACGGCAACGACAACGTCTGGGTGGCGGATTTCCAGGCGGGCGCGCTCGTCAACCTCTGCGGAGTGCGCCGCGGGAACTGCCCCCACGGGCTCGCCACAGGTGAGCCTATTTCGCCCCCCGCCGGATACGACGGGGGCGGCGCGCTCCAGCACGTGACGGACGTCGCGGTAGACAGCTCGGGGAACGTATGGGTGCTCAACAACGTGAACGACCTCGAAGCCTGCCTCAGGATGTCGGAAGAGGGATGCAGGCAGGTATCGACCGAGTGCGCCGGCGACGGCGTTGTCGTGTTCTACGGGCTCGCGGCCCCCGTGAAAACGCCGCAGGTGGGCCCACCGCAGCAGCCTTAAGCGGACCGCGCGCATTCCGGAACGAACCTGCTTCTCATACCAACCGCAGCTTACGAGCGCCGGATGATCACGGCATCCTTTTATGCCGCTCCGGCTTCCTCCGCGGCTACGCCGATTTTCCCGGCGGGAGACGCCCTCTCTTCCCGCCGGTCGAATATCTCGTTGCCTCGAAGCTCAACAAGAGTGTAGTTTTTTATCGCTGAAGATAGTAATATGGTTAATTAACACCTATTGAGGAGGAGGCGGATGAATAGATATCCATGCCTGGGCCGTGCAGGACGCCTTTCCGGTTTTCTCGTCTTCGCGTTTTTATTTCTCCCGCTTGTCGTTTCCGCAGATGCGGTCCAATTCACGAATGAAGAGGTTGTATTCCTCGAAAACAACCCGGAGGTGGAGCTCCAGCGGTTTAACAGCAGGCAGTTTGCCGAAGGTACGTTCGTAAACTGCACCTCGCCGGTCGATGTGAGCAGCAACGACGACTGCTTCACGCCAGGATTCATATCGCCGTTCCTTACGCTCCTGGTAGACCTGATGTCGGACCCTACCCTCTTCGCACTCCTGGGCGCGGATTTCGAGGGGGGCGGCAACCCGCCGAACGTTCTCATAACGAGTATCCCCGTCTCGTCGTTCGACATACTCTTTGAGGGCCCCAAAGCCACCGCCGTCGGGCTTGATATCGGATGCGTTACGGACGATGAAGAAGCATGTATTACCGAGCTTCTCGTGGATGTGTTCGGCAGCGGTTCCGGGCCCATAGGCTCGACGACAGTCCTCGCGGGGGAATCGTTCGACTCGTTCCTCGGGATAGAAAGCGCCGAGCCTATAAGCAGGGTTTCGATATACCTCACTGTGCAGGACGCGTCGGTCTTTCAGGGCGTCGAGAGAATATGGTTCGAGCCCACCCCGAACGTAGCCCCTATCCCGACCCTGTCGGAATGGGGAATGATCGCGGCGGCGGCGGGGCTTGCACTTATCGGGATGATTTATGCCGCGAGGCGGAGAAAGGCCGGGGCCTGACAGGGGGACCGAACGTCTCGAAGCTGTTTACGGCTATGATGATAATCCAGAAGAAATCGCCGGCACTCCGCAAAGTTTATCGACAATCCAAATAGTCGATATGCATCAGGCAGAATTCGCACCAGGGACCGTTAGACCGGATACCGGGGAGGTTCACTCCCGCCGCGTCGTCGGAAGCGCTGTCGCCGAGACGAGGAGCGGCGTCTGGAGGGGGACAGTCTTCTCGAACCAGACCGAATCCTCGATAGAGATACGTATGCAGCCGTGGCTGGCATTATAGGAGGGGACCTGCGTATCGCCGTGCACGGCGTATCCGCCCTCATCGAAGTACACGGGGTTGAAGAGGTCGCCAAGGTGGTCCGCGTGGAGGCCCCAGATGCGGGCGAAGAATTTAAAATCGCCGAGCGGCGTCCTCGCGCTCCCGTACCCTCCCCCGGGCTCCTTGAACGGCTTGTCGGCCCCGCTCGATGCGGGCATGATGCGGACGATCTCGTTATCGCGATACACGGTGAGCACCTGGCGCTCGAGATCGGCCTCCGTATGTATGCCCTGATGTTTTTGCGCAGGGCTCGGGTAAACGGGGTTTTCGAGCGCTTCCAGGACCTGCATGTTTATCTCGCCCGTCCTTTCCAGGCCGTTCATTTTCTGAAACCCCATGACGGCGCATTCGAACTGAGGGTCTATCCTGCCGTCGACCTCGCCGGGGTTGTAGAAGAGCTCGACCAGCTTCTGCTCGATCGTTTTGATCTCTTCGGGTGAATACCCGGGCTGCTTAACGCCTTTGTCGGGAACGGCGGCGCCGGCTCTGTCCTTGCACCGGGTGACATACTTCGTGCCGTCATATTCAGCCCCCGCCGCAGCGGCGGCGAAGGAAAACAGGAGCAGCAGGCTAACAAGAGCGGTAATTTTCATCAGGCGGCCTCTTTGGGCGGAATTTGTCCGGAGATTCCCGGAGATTATCTTATTCATTTTATTCCAGCAAGGCTCGATTAGTCAACATCGGCCGTCTAAAAAGCCGGAGCGGGAACGGGAGGATAGCGGACGGAAGCTGCGGGCGCGCTTGACTGAACCCCGCGAATGCTTATCATAAGGATTAGAGAGCACCGCTTTTAAGAGCTCAGGGGGGTCATTTATAAGCAAGGTATACGGAAAGACGTCCGGACTTTCGAAGAGCGAGACCGCCGGTCTCGAAAGGCTTTACCGAAGGAAAATCCCGCCAGGAGAAATAATAACGCTCGAGCTCGCGAGGACTATTACGCGCCTCACGCACGAGCTCGGCCGGGGGATATCCGTCCTCATCAACAGGAAGGGCAAGGTCGCGGCCGTTTTCCTCGGCGACTCGTACGAATTGCCGTACGACGAGATACTGGGGAGGTCGAGGGAGTCGGTCTACAGGCTCCGGGGCGCGCGGCTCGTCCACACGCACATAAAGAACACCGGCCTCACGGAGCCCGACCTCGTCACTATGGTGAACGAGAGGCTCGACATGATGGGGCTCATCGAAGTGAGGCACGACGGCGACCCGGGGAGGTTCACGCTCGCGCACATCGTCCCGCCGCGCGGCGGCGACGGCAAGTGGAGCGTCGAGGAATTCAGGGACCTCGGTCAGGTGGACGTGAATTGCGACGAGCTTATACGCGAGATAGAAAGCGGGCTCGAAAAGTCGTACTTCGAGCAGGGCGGCGACAAGGACAGGGAGGGAGTAATGCTCGTCGGCTTCTCGACGAAGTTCCGCTCCGAGGCCGAGGAGTCGCTGGAAGAGCTCAGGTCACTTGCGCAGTCGGCGAACAAGGCAGTCCTCGCGGCGACAGTACAAACGAGGAAGATGCCCGACCCGAGATATCTCATCGGGAAGGGTAAGCTGGGCGAGGCCATACTCGAAGCCAAGCAAGTCGGCGCGAGGAAGCTTATCTTCGACGTCGAGCTCACGCCCGCGCAGGTGAAGTCCATATCCGACGAGACGAACCTCGAAGTCATGGACAGGACTCAGCTCATTCTCGAAATATTCGCGCGCCACGCGACGACGGCCGAGGGGAAGCTGCAGGTTAAGCTCGCCCAGTTCAAGTACAACCTTCCGCGCCTCGTGGGCCGGGGCGTGGAGCTCTCGCAGCTAGGCGGCGGTATCGGCACCAGGGGCCCCGGCGAAAAGAAGCTCGAAGAAGAAAGGCGCCGCATCCGGAAGCAGATAGAGCTCCTCGAAAAGGAGATATCCCAGTTAAGCCGCCGGCGCGAAAGGACCCGCGAGAAGCGTAAGGAAACGGGCATACCAACCATAACCTTCATCGGCTACACGAACGTCGGCAAATCGACCCTCTTCAACGCGCTCACGGGCAGCGGCGTCGTGGCCGAGAACAAGCTCTTCTCGACGCTCGTCCCGACGACGAGGAAGATAATGCTGCCCGGCGGGCGCGAGGTGCTGATAACCGACACCGTGGGATTCATAAGCGACCTCCCGAAGGAGCTCGTCAACGCCTTCCGCGCGACGCTGGAAGAATTAGGGGGCTCGACGCTCCTGTTGCACGTGGCCGACGCGAGCGACCCGATGGTCGAGGAGAGGGTAGAGTCCGTAGACAAGATACTGGAGCAGACGGGGTACGAATCCATACCGCGCGTGATAGTCCTCAACAAGGCCGACAAGGCCGATCCCGCCCTTGCGGCGAGGCTCGCGCGGAGGTTTAACGCGGTTCTTATTTCGGCCAGGGACAAGAATTCACTCCCCGGGCTCACGGAGATGCTGGAGCAGTCTATCAACGGAATACTGCATACCGAAGTGGATGGAGCCGGAAACGATTTCAGGCTCTACACCGCCTGAAAATGAAGAAGCGGCGGTTCCTGGTTCCGCCGCTTCTATAAATCATTCACCAAAGCAAGTTAAGGAAGGTACTTACTATTGCCGTTAGAGAGCGGCCTCGGCCGTGCCGCCCTTTATCACCTTGACCCCGTCGCTTTCCCTCGTAACCTCGAAAGCGATTGAGGAATGCCCGTTCTTTTCGCCCGTCTCCCAGCCGTCCACGATAAGCGTGTCGCCCGGATAAACGGGGGCCGTGAACCTGACGCCGAGCGCCTTTAATTTCCCCGGGTCGCCGTCGAGGTAGCTTTCGATTATGGATTTCATGGTCATCGACATGGTGCAGAGGCCGTGGACGATTATGCCCTTGAGGCCCGCTTCCTTCGCGACCTGCTCGTTTATGTGGATCGGGTTGTGGTCGTTGGACGCGTCGGCGTATTTGTAGGTTACGTCCTCGGGGACGCGTATGACGTCCCTGAACGCGAGGGGCGGAGGCTCCGGCGGCGCTGCGGGCGCAGCCTTCGGGGCCGACGATTTCGGCTTCTCGCCGCTGCCGATGCCCCTGATGAAGAGGCCCCAGTGGCTTTCGGCGACTTTTTCGCCCTTCTCGTCCTTGCTGAGGACGCTGAGCTTCAAAAGCTCGCCCGAGCCCTTGTCTTCTACATCGTCGATTTTAGCCGTGAAGACGATTTTATCGCCCGGTTTTATGGGCTTGTAGAATTTCATGTTCTGATCGCCGTGGACGAGCATGAGGACGTTCTGTTTCGCCTGCTCTTCGCCGCCGTTCAGGCCCGGATCGGCCCAGACCTTTTCGAGGAGCGGAAGCTCGTAGGTGACGGTGTAGCTCGGCGGGGCCATGACGGAGAGCCCGGAATCGAAGCCGTTCGTGCCGAAGAAGCTCGCGTTACGCGAACCGATGGCGAGAGCGTAGGCCGCTACCTCTTCGGGCTTTACGACGTGCTCCTGTGGAGGAAATTCCTTACCGATGTAATCCCTGTTAAGTCCCATTTTTAACGTCTCCCGTAGCGATTATTTCCGGTTTCCGCCATCCGCATGGCCTCTTCCCCTACCCTGAATCATGCCGTACCGGCAAATCATACCGCACTAGCTTACAAATCCTGCAAAGAACCGCAAGGTGTAGTCTTATAGGCAGACGACCTCTCGATTAACACCGCAACAGATTGTCTTTATTCATATTTAGACATTCCGTCACGGCAAATCCGGCCCGTTTACCTATACACTACATATATAACTTAATCAGTTTCGAGTGGATATGTCAAGTGGTTTTATTCGCAGATGCAAATAGGGTGGGCATTTTGACCGCCGATGCGAAGCCGCTGCCAGCTAATATAAAAATGCATCTTGCATTGTACGCCGGTTTGACGTACATTTAATTTCCATAAGGATATGCATATGCAGACAGCTAAATTTATAGAAGATGAACAGACTAAAAATGAGCGCCTGGCAGCTCGTACTACACCACGCATCAAGAAGCTAATTGAAGAAGCGGCATCACTGGAAGGCCGGTCAGTAAGTGATTTCATGGTCGAGCACGCGCAGGCCGCTGCCGTGGACATTATCGAAAAACATAACCGGATTATCCTATCGGTCAGAGATAGCGCAAGATTTGTCGAGGCGTTGCTAAATCCACCAGCCCCTAACGAGCATCTTAAGAGAGTTGCGGCCCGCCATAAAAAGGTTATTAGCTCCAAGTGACCGATCCCCAGGGAAACGATTTTTACATAGAACACCTGGACTCCCACGACCGCAGTTCTTTCTCGTGTGGCGTTGAGGAACTGGATATTTATCTCAAAACCCGGGCAAGTCAGGACGCGAGGAAAAAAGTCGCTGCACCTTTCGTTGTAATCGACGAGACAAATGGCACCGTAGCTGGTTTTTATACGCTTTCCATGAAGAGCGTTAAACTTGCCGAGCTCCAACCAGAAGCACAAAAGAAACTACCCCGTTATCCGGAAGTCCCTGCAGTCTTACTTGGCCGTATGGGTATTGATGTGAAATACCGGGGCCGTGGTCTGGGCGAAATTATTTTATTCGATGCCCTAAAACGCAGTTATGAACACAGCGGTGAGATTGCAGCCTTTGCCGTCGTGGTAGACGCCAAACACGGTGCTGAAGGTTTTTATCTCAGATACGGGTTCGTACCATTTCCAGACGACAAATACCAACTATTCCTGCCCATGAAAACCATCGAGACCCTGATAAAAGAGAGCTGAGGTTTAAGCTATCCCAAGCCATTTTTATTTGCAGTCCCGCCCCGTCAGAACAGCGTAACCACGCCGAGGGCCGTGCCGAAGACGCCGAGGGGAGCGAGGTCGTCGAGGGTGTCGATGCTCTTGTCCACCTTGAGGAGCGTGTCCTGTGCGTCCCTGTAGAGCTGGTCTTCGTTTACGAGCTTGCCGAGCGTCCCCTGCCCGGAGTTGACCTTCTCAAGTATCTGGTTGAGGTTTGTCGCGGCCCCGGTCGCCTCGTTGTAGAGGGTGTCGTCGTTGAGGAGCTTGCCTATCGTGCCGTCCGGGTTGTTGAGCTTTTCGGATATGTTGCCGAGCCCCGACAGGGCGGCGCGGGCGTCCTCGTAGAGCTTGTCGTCGTTTACGAGCTTCCCGAGCGTCCCCTTGCCGGATTTTATGGACGCACTGATTTCGTTGATGTTGGCGAGCGCGCCCTTGGCCTCTTCGTAGACGGCGTCGTCCTTGAGGAGCTTTCCGAAGGTGCCCTCCCCTTTCTGGAGGCCCTCGAGTATGAGGTCGAGGTTAGTGACTATCTTCGTGAGGTTTTCCTTGTTGTCGCCGAGGACGTCGAACGCGCCGAGCGCGTTTTCGATGGACCCCACGGCGGCGTCCACCTTGACCAGTATGTCGTTTATGTCGGCCGGCTCCTCGCTCGGGAGCGTATCGCCCGATTGGGCGAGCGGGCTCTCGGGCGTGCCGAATGTGAGATTGATGTAGCTCGTGCCGAGGAGGCTCGTGAGCCTTATCGAAGCGACGGAGTCCTTCCGCACCCCGGCCTTCTTTTCGACCTGTATCGAGACCTCTATCTTCCTGTCGGCGATCTTTATCCCCGAGACCTTTCCGACCTCGTACCCTTCGAGCTTTACGGGATTCCCCACCCTGAGCTCCCCGATCGACTGGAAGTAGGTCTTAAGCTTGTAGTCGCTCCTCAGGAACGGTATGTCGCCGACGAAGTCGAACACCGCGAGCAGTATGACAAGCCCGACTATGAAGAATATCCCGACCTTTACGTGCTTGTTCATGTAACGCTACCTCCTGTTTTCTCCGAACTGCGGGGCTATGAATTCCCTGACCGCCTCCTCGGCGCAGTTTTTTATCTGTTCCGGCGGGCCGAATTCTATAATGCGCCCCTCGCTGAGCACGGCTATGCGGTCGGCGACGTAAAACGCGAGGTCGATGTCGTGCGTGACCACTATCTGGGTCATTTCGACTTTCTGCCTGAGGTCGAGTATGAGGTCGCCTATGGTTCTCGTCATCATAGGGTCGAGCCCGGCCGTGGGCTCGTCGAAGAGAAGGAGGTCAGGGTTCATGACCAGCGCCCGCGCCGTGGCGACGCGGCGCTTCATGCCGCCCGAAAGCACCGAGGGCATGACGTCCTCTTTCTCCGAAAGGCCGACTATTTCGAGCGCGCTCGACACTATCTGCCTCACTTTCCTGTCGTCCTTGAAGACCTTGTGCTCCTTTAAATAAAGCGCGACGTTGTCGGCCACCGAAAGGGAATTGAAGAGGGCCGAGCTCTGAAATACCATCGCGACGACGTGCCCGCCCTTGCCCGGGGCATCGTACTCGACCGGCTCTCCGCCGATGAGTATCGCGCCGCTGTCGGGCTTTTCGAGGCCTATTATGTGGCGGAGGAGGACGCTCTTCCCCGTGCCGCTCTTCCCGAGTATGACGACCGTCTCGCCGGGCTCGATTTCGAGGTCTACGCCACGGAGAACGCGGTTCCGGCCGAAGGATTTCGTAAGGCCCGATATTTTCACTCCGACGGGGGTCGAGTTGAGGTACCCGAGGAGGCCGTTTCCGGCGCGGCCGCTCCCCCGCCCGGCCGTGCCGAGCCCGCCGTTACCGCCGCTTTCCTTCACTGTTTCTCCCTGTTCCGACATAGCCAATTAGTCTAATCTATATCGAGGAATAACAAAATCCTCGTCGCGTAGTAATCGAAGATAAGAACCAGCACGAACGACAGCACCACGGCCTTCGTCACGGACGTGCCGATCTCCCTCGGGCCGCCCTTGGTCTTTAGCCCGACGTAGCAGCATACGATGGATATTATGACGCCGAAGAGCCCCGCCTTTATTAGCCCGTTGACGAACGCCGTGAAGTCGACGAGATCCGAGAGGTTACGGTAGTAAACCGAGAACGTCAGGTGAACGTCGGGGTTTATGGACGACACGATAGCCCCGCCGAACCATCCTATGACGTCCATGTATATGACGAGCACCGGGAGCGCGAGTACCGTCGCGACGAACCTCGGCATGACGAGGTAGCGGACGGGGTTTATGTCCATCGTCTTAAGGGCGTCTATCTCTTCGTAGACGCTCATCGAAGCGAGCTCGGCCGCCATCGCCGAGCCGACCCTGCCGGCGACGAGTATCGCCGCCATGACGGGCCCTATCTCCTTAACCATCGAGAGCCCGACGAGCCCGCCGACGTTTTCCTCGACGCCGAACTGCGCGAGCGTCGGGCCCGCCTGGAGCGCGAGCACCCCGCCCGAAAAGAGGCCGATTAGCGCGCCGACGGGGAGCGTCTGGTAGCCGATCACCAGGAGCTGGTCCGTTATCTTGTCCAGGTTTCCGAAGACGGACTTGCACCAGTATAGAGTCTCCATGAGGAGGCTCACCAGCCCGCCCGTAACCTTGAAGAATGACATTACTCCGTTCATCCTCTAGGAGCCTCCCCCGTGGATGCCGCCTTCTCTCGCGGCATTGATAGACTTATCCTCATTATCGTTATTATATATTTCTTCGTATTCGCGCAAGCCGTCACGTAAGAAATATCCCGTAAAAACGTTCCCCTGTCCAAGCGCCCCCGAAAACCCGGGCTTGTATACGGGAGACGCGAATCCGCTTTCCTCCGAAGCCTCTTCGGAGCCGCCGTCCCCGCCGCCTCCGACCGGTATCGGCACGTAGAGGAGCTTCATTATATTCCGGCCGTCCTCGGACTTGAATCCGAGGAGACCGCCCAGGAGATAGAACTTCGAGCGCTCTTCGGACTTCTCAAATGATATCACCGGAATGACGGGCCTCAACTCGAATTTCATTGAAGTTTCGGTCCGCTCGGTCCTTATAGTGTTCCACAGGATCGACGACATCTGGTTGCCCCGGGCGTCCATACGCCAGACGATTATCTGCCAGAGCGGCGACCAGTTCCGCTCCCTCGGGGGGTTGTCGCCGAGGAAGGTTTCGAGTATCGACAGGAAATGCAGCCTGCTCGACCCGTCGGGGGCGGTGTAGTAGCTGAATATCGGCCACAGGTGAACGGACTTTCCGCTCTTGCCCCTTTCGTTCGTGGGGGTATCGACGGTGCTCTTCACGAAGAAGAGGCCGCCGACCGTCTTTTTCCTTTCGTAGTCCTGGAATTTGTACATCCTGTACCAGTACATCGGCCAGAGGAACGAGCCCGTTTCGTAGTTCTTTTCCGTCCTCTGCGCGTAGAGGGGGAAGATCCTGTTCGTGTGAATCGAGCCGCGGGAGATCGTGACGAACGGCCACGGAATGTCCCAGCGCCTGTAGTCCTCGGCCGGGTTGTCGATGACGTTGACGAACGGCCAGAGGTAGGTTTTTTGCGTCCTCGAAGGGGATTCGATGGAATAGTAGAACGGCATGAACGCCGTCGAGGTTATGCGCTCGCCGTAGAAATCCTTTTCCCTCCGCATGTATATGGGCCAGAGGGCGAACTCGTCCTTGAAGTCGTCCCCCTTCTGCCGTATGCCGTAAACCGGCCAGAAGCGCCCGCCCGAAACCCCTTCGCCCGAATAAATGCCGAAGAACGGCCATATAAAATTCCGGTTGGTCATGCCCTCGTCTTTCGTCCTCAGATAAAGCGGGAAGAGAGCGAAGCCTATCTCGTCCTTTCCGTACTTGTGCTTGATGTTGCCGTAAAGGGGGAAAAATGCGAAGTAGCTCTTTTCGGGCTGCTCGTCCTTCCGCCCGAATATGAAAGGAATGAGCGTGTACTCGTACTCGCGGAACCCGCTCGGACGGAGGTCGGACTTGTAGTAGAAGAGATAAACCAGGAGCTGGAGCTTCGTGTCGCCCTCGAAGTTCCTGTGCGTGAAGAGCGGGTAGAGGAAATCGAAGCTCGACCTGTCGCGCGCCTCGTTCTCGAAGTCGTAGAATATGGGCCTGAAGCCGTACTCCGTCGTGTCGGGCGTTTTTTTGTACGAGACGAACGGCCCGAGGGCGTCCACGGTCTTCGTACCCGTTTCCTCGTCACTGTCGATATAAAGAAGGGGGCCGAGGTTGATCACTTCCTCGCCGTGCGACGAAACCTGGGGCAGAAGGCAGAAGAGTACGGCCGCGAGTCCCGCAAAATTTATACCGCTCCAAAAACGCATCTTCTTAAATTTAACCTATCCCTCTCTAATATCTATTTAATTTAAGAAATCCCGGGAATGCGCCCCGCTCATACGTACCTTCGGGGGATGCGCTTTCCGGTCGTCGATAGTATCTCGTAGGATATGGTGTCGGCCCACCTCGCCGCGGCGTCGGCCGAAACGTTCCCGTCGCCGAAGAGGACCACCTCGTCCCCGACGGACGCGCCCGGTATGTCGGTGACGTCAATCATCGTAAGATCCATGCAGATCGTGCCGGCGACGGGGGCGAGCCCCCCCCTTATCGATACCTTCGCCCTGTTCGACAGGCTCCGCGCGTAGCCGTCGGCATAGCCTATCGGGAGCGTCGCGATGACGGACGGCTTTTCGGCGACGTACGTGCCGCCGTAGCTGACCCTCGTTCCTTTCGGGACCTTCTTCGTCTGGATTATCCTCGTCTTGAGCTTCATCACCGGCTTGAGACCGGGCACCCCTTCGACGCCAGCGCCGTAGAGGATTATGCCGGGCCGGACGAGGTCCATGTGCGAGGCCGGGAAGCGCACCGTGGCGACGCTGTTGGCCGAATGAACGTAGCGGGGGGCGAACCCCTTTTCCCTGACGGCGGCGACCGCACCGGCGAAGAGCGCGAGCTGCCTGTCCGTCGTTTCCGGCGTTTCGAGGAAGGCCGAGGCGAGGTGCGTGAATAAACCTTCCATGTAGATGTTGGTGAGCCCGGCGAGTGCGGCGGCGAACTCGCCCGCGTCGGGCGGATCGACCCCGAGCCGCGCCATGCCCGTGTCGATTTTAAGGTGATAGGGCGTCCGCTTCCCGGCGCGCACGGATTCGTAGTCGAGGGCCCTTGCGGTTTCGAGGGAGTATATAGTGGGCGTGAGCTCGTGCTCGACCGTGACCCAGGCCTCTTCGGGCCTCATCCCGCCGAGGAGGAGTATAGGGAGCTCGATGCCGTAGTCCCGTAGCTCGACGGCCTCCTCGACCGTGGCGACCCCGAACATATCCGTACCGGCCTCGGCCAGCGCCCCCGCGACCTCGACCGCGCCGTGCCCGTAAGCGTCCGCCTTTACTACGGAAAGCACGGCGACGCCGGGTTCGAGCAGAGCCTTTACTACGTTGAAATTATGGATAAGGGAATCGAGGTTTATCTCAGCCCAGGTCGGTCGCATTTGCACTATTAGATTATCCTATTATTGAGTGACGTGGCAACCGGCGGCCCGGAGTGACGATCCAACCATATTCGGAAGAATCGCCGAATTAAATCCCCCCTACCCCTACGGCTTCGGCACAGCCTGCGCCGCGGCGGGCCTTTTCCCAAGGGAGGATGAAAAAGACGCGATACAACCCAAGGGACGGGCGGACAAACAGGGATTCGGCATTGGGGACTTTCCTTGTCGGTATGTCGCGGCACTTTGAGACGACACCACACTTCTGTCATCCTGAACTTGTTTCAGGATCTCGTTTTTATCATTTCGCTGTCATACCACCCCATCGGATAAATCTGCCAGAGTCGGGTTCATCCCCTTGACCAGGTTCCATTTCCATTCCTTATGCCATCTTTTGAGCTGCTTCTCCCTCGCTATTGCATCAATCATCGAGCCGCCTTCTTCGAAATAAATGAGGTCTGTCAAACTGTATCTTTTCGTAAACCCGGGGATGTCGCCGAGTTTATGCTCCAGAACTCTCCTTTCGAGATTGTTAGTAACGCCGATGTAGAGAGTTGTCCGTTTCTTGTTACTCATAATGTAGATATAGGACGACATTTGTGAACAGTATATTGAAAGATTAGATCCTGAAACAAGTTTCCGTCTTCGTTGAAACTACGCCGGACAGGCAGGATGACAAATTATAAAAATGACGGACAGTGCGGTTCCGCTACTCACAGCTGCTACGCCAATCATGTAGACATCGCGTACTGTTTGGCAATTAATGAGGGATACAATATAATTTCTATCCATGGCCCGAAGGGGCGGTGCGTTATGAGTACGAAACGTATGAGACGTATAAAAGCGTTTGCGAGGAGATTTGCCAAAGCGGCCGGGCTCGTCCTGCCGCTTGTTCTCCTCTTCCAGATCACCATTCCCGGCGCGGCGCTCTGCCTCCAGGCAAGCGGGAGAGTGTCCGTCGAGGGCTACGTAAACGGGCTCTGCACTTACGCCTTCGCCGCGACTTACCAATCGGACGGCGACGACCTCCATTCGCTCGAATGCGCCAACAAGGCCCACCGCCTGGAGTGCGTCGACATTCCCCTTTCGGGAAAGCGGACGGAGAAGAAGGCGCAAGCACAGAACGACATCGACGCACAGGTATTGGCGCATGCGCTTGCCGTAACCGTCGCGTACGCCGCCCCGCGTCCCCCCGTAATCGCGGAGAGGATTCCCATTCCTCCCGGCCGTTTGAAGTCCGAAACGAAGGCCCTCATCAAGTCCACTGTCCTCGTCTGTTAAACCCTCGATATAGCTGAGCGCACGGGCCGCCCGACGGCGGAGCTTTATGCATTGCTCCGTCCGAAGGGCCGGCCCCGATTTCTTTCAGGCAATCGACAGACGAGGAGAAACAGAATGCATCTCAAAACTGCGGCATTGACAGCCGCGCTGTTCATGACACTTGCGTATTACGCGCCGGCGGAGGAATACGCCCCTTTGCCCCCCTCCCCTCCGGAGGCCGGGGAAGCCGTTCGGACCGGGACGCCGGAGCCGGCGGCCGGAAGCCCGATAACGCTGCGGCAGGCGCTCGCGCTCGCCTTGGAGCGGAGCCCCGCGTTAAAGGCCTATTCGCTCGAGATACGGGCGAGGGAGGCCCGCGCCATACAGGAAGGGCTGCCGCCCAACCCAGGCATCGAGGCATTCGTCGAAGACTTCGGCGGGACGGGGTCGGTCGAGGGTTTCAGGGGCGTGGAAACCACGATACTCCTTAGCCAGCTAGTGCCCTTGAGCGGGCGGATATCGAAACAGAAGAAGGTGGCGGGGCTCGACGCCGGGCTCGCCGGGTGGGACTACGAGGCCGCGCGCCTCGACGTGCTTACGGACACGGCCAAGGCCTTCGCCGACCTCGTGGCGGCCGAAAGGCGGCTCGGGATAATGGAGGAGCTGGCGGGGCTTTCGAAGCGAGTCTACGACACGGTGGCCGAGCAGGCGGACGCCGGCGGGATTTCGCCCATACAGGCGAAGCGCACGCGGGTCGCCTATTCCCGGACGGAGATAAGCCTCGGACGCGCGAGGCGCGAGGTGGAGGCCGCGAGAAAGGCCCTGGCGGCGAAGTGGGGGAGCACGAAGGCGGACTTCGGCAAGGCCGAGGGGAGCCTCGACACGCTCCTGCCCGTGCCGCCGTACGAGGACCTCGCCGCTTATATCGACATGAACCCCGACGTCGCGAGGTGGGCGGCAGAGATGGAAAAGCGGGAGGCCGTCCTCGGCCTCGAAAAGGCGCGCGCCATACCGGAGCCCGTCGTGAGCGGCGGCTACAGGCGGATAGGCGAGAACGACGACAACGCATTCGTCGTCGGGCTGTCCATACCGTTACCCATATTCGACAGGAACCAGGGCGCGATCGCCGAGGCCCGAAGGCTTATATCGAAGGGCGAGCACGAAAGGCGCGAGGCCGAGGTAAACGCGGGGGCATCACTCGCCGCCGCGTATGCGGAGCTCCGGTCTTCATACGAGGCCGCGTCCTTACTCGGGCAGGACGTCGTACCCCGCGCGGAGGAGGCGTACTCGTCCATATTCGAGGGGTACAGGGAGGGGAAGTTCTCGCTCCTGGACGTCCTCGACGCGCAGAGGACCGTTTTCGATACGAAGCTCGAATACGTGAACGCGCTCGGCGCCTATCACCGCGCGCTCGCCGACGTCGAGAGGCTTACGGGAAGGCCGCTTAACGAAATGCGGGCATGGCCTGAAATCCCCACCGACAGGGAAGGAGACTCGAAATGAAAAAATACGCAGCAATGACCCCGATATTACTTGCGATAGTGCTCGCGGCGTTCTTCGCGCCGGGATGCGGACAGGGCGAAGCGCCCCCGAAAGAGCCGCAGGGAAACGGCCAGGCGCACGAAGAAGGTCGCCTCGAGCTCACGCCCGAGGCCCTAGAAACGATAAGCCTCGAAACCGCCGCCGTCGAGATAAGGGCGATCGGCGGAGAGATAAGAACCACGGCCGTCATAGAGCCCGACAAGACGCGGATCGCGCACGTGAGCCCGCGCATACCGGGAAGGGTGTCGTCGGTTAACGCCCTTCTCGGCGACAGGGTGACGAAAGGCGAGGTGCTGGCCGAGCTCGACAGTATAGAATTGGGGCAGGCGAAGGCGGAGTATCTCAAGGCCGGGGCCGACCTCGAAGTCGCGCGCGCCAACTTCAAGCGCGAGGAGAGACTTTACGGAAGGCAGATATCCTCCGAGAAGGAATACCTCGACGCGAGGGGGGAATTCCTCCGGGCGGAGGCGGCTCTCAACGCCTCGGCCGAAACGTTAAGGCTCCTCGGGCTTTCGGACGCGGACGTTAAGGAAATATCGTGGACCGGGCGCAGGTACCAGGCGTCGATATTCCCTCTGACGGCCCCCTTCGACGGGACGATAATCGAGCAGCACACAGTCCTCGGCGAGCTCATAACGCCCGAGAATAACGCCTACACTATCGTCGATCTCACGCACCTGTGGATACAGCTCGACGTCTACGAGAAGGACCTCCGGCACGTCGGCGAGGGGAAGCCGGTGGACGTCGCTGTGGACGCCTACCCCGGCGAGAAGTTCACGGGCGAGGTGACGTACGTGAGCGACGTCCTCGACGAATCGACGAGGACGGCAAGGGCCCGCGTCGAGATAGAAAACCCGGACGGGCGGCTCAAGCCCGGCATGTTCGCCTCGGCGCTGATATCCACCCCGGCCGAGGGCGGAGACGCGCTCACCGTGCCCGCGTCGGCCGTGCAGCAGGTGCGCGGGAAACCCGCCGTCTTCGTCCGCGAGGGCGAGGGGGTTTTCCGGGCGAGAGAGATCACGACAGGGCGCGAGGCGGGCGGATACGTCGAGGTGTCGTCGGGCGTATCCCAGGGCGACGAGGTCGTGACCGAAGGCGGATTCTACCTGAAATCGCTCATGCTGAGGGACGAGATGGGCGAAGGGCACGCACACTGACGGAGGGCGCCGATGCTTAACAGAATTCTCGAATTTTCGCTTGGAAACAGGTTTTTGATAATCGTGATCACGCTCCTCCTCGTCGTGGGCGGGGTGATATCGATGCTGAGGCTCCCCGTGGACGCCGTCCCGGACGTGACGCCGAACCAGGTTCAGGTTTTAACCAATTCTCCCGGGCTGGGCCCGGTGGAAGTCGAGCAGCTCATAACCTTCCCGGTCGAGACGGCCGTGTCCGGGCTTCCGGGCATCGAGAGCATAAGGTCGGTCTCGAGGTTCGGCCTGTCCTCCGTGACCGTGACGTTCGAAGAAGAGGTAGACATCTACTTCGCCCGGCAGCTCGTATTCGAGCGGCTGGCCGCGGCCCGCGAGTCGATACCCGAGGGGCTCGGGACCCCCGAGACAGGGCCCATCTCGACGGGGCTCGGGGAGATATACCAGTTCGAAGTGAAGGGCGAGGGGTACTCGCTGATGGACCTTCGATCGATATTGGAATGGGACATCGCGTTTAAATTGAAATCGGTCCCCGGTGTCGTCGAGGTAAACACCTACGGCGGCGAGCTCAAGACGTACGAGATTCAAATCCATCCCGGAAAGCTGGTGTCGTACGGCCTCTCGATTAACGACGTCTTCGACGCCCTCGAAGAGAACAACCGGAATGCGGGCGGGGCCTACATCGAGCGGAGTCAGGAGCAGTACCTCGTCCGCGGCGAGGGGCTTATAACGAGCCTGGTCGACATAGAGAACATAGTCCTCGCTGCCGGGAGCGAGGGGACGCCCGTTTACGTCAGGGACGTCGCCGACGTGAGATTCGCACCGATGGTGAGGCAGGGCGCCGTGACGAGGGACGGGCGCGGCGAGATCGTGACAGGCGTAGTGATGATGCTCATAGGCGAGAACTCGCGGGCGGTCGTCAACCGCGTGAAGGACAAGGTGGAGGAGATAAGGGCGTCCCTCCCGCCCGGGGTCGAGATAGACACGTACTACGATAGAACCGACCTCGTCAGGAAGACGATAAGGACGGTCGCCACGAACCTGACCGAAGGGGCGGTGCTGGTGATCGCGGTCCTCTTCATACTGCTGGGGAACCTCCGTGCGGGGCTGATAGTCGCTTCGGCCATACCGCTTTCGATGCTCATAGCGTTCACGGGGATGAACTACTTCGGCATATCGGCCAACCTCATGAGCCTCGGGGCGATAGATTTCGGGCTCATCGTGGACGGCTCGGTCGTGATGATAGAGAACATCGTCAGGAAGCTGTCAGGCGACGGGCCGCCCGGCGGCGCTCCGGCGAAACCGGAGGGGATAAAGGAGACGATACTCGCCGCGGGGAAGGAGGTCCTCCGGCCTATCATGTTCGCCGTCGGCATAATCATCATCGTCTACATCCCGATACTCTCGCTCGGCGGCGTCGAGGGGAAGATGTTCAGGCCCATGGCGCTGACCGTAATCCTCGCCCTCCTCGGCTCGCTCGTGCTGTCGTTCACCCTCATGCCCGTCCTCGCGTCGTTCTTCCTCAAAAGGGGAAAGGGCGACCACGAGACGTTCCTCATAAGGAAGCTGAAGAGGGTCTACCTCCCCCTTCTCGACAGGACGATAAAGCGCCCGAAGAGGACCGCGGCGATCGCCGGAGGAGTGTTCGCCGCAAGCCTTTTACTCGTGCCGTTCATGGGTGCCGAGTTCATACCGAGGCTCGACGAGGGCTCGATTGCGCTCCAGGCGTGGCGCCTCCCGAGCGTCTCGTTAGAAGAGTCGGTCCGCAACACGACGATGATAGAGAAGGTGCTCGGGAAATTCCCCGAGGTGAAGACGGTGATTTCACGGACGGGGCGGCCCGAGATCGCTACCGACCCGATGGGGGTCGAGACGAGCGACATATACGTCATCCTGAAGCCGGAAGAGGAATGGAAGACGGCGGACACCAAGGCCGGGCTCGTGGAGAAGATGAACGAGGAGCTCGAAAAGTCGGTGCCTGGGACGTCGTTCAGCTATTCCCAGCCCATAGAGCTCAGGGTGCAGGAGCTTATAGCAGGCGTAAGGTCCGACGTCGCGATAAATATCTACGGCGACGACCTCGAAAGACTGAAAGACCTCGGCGACGAGGTGGTGCGCGCGGTGTCGCGCGTCACCGGGGCGGCCGACACGAAGGCAGAGCAGGTCGCCGGGCTCCCCTACCTCCGCGTGATGGTAGACAGGAACGCCATCGCCCGCTACGGCATAAACGCCGGGCAAGTGATGGACGCCGTCGAGTCGATAGGCGGGAAGGAGGCCGGGCAGGTGCTCGAAGGGCAGAGGCGCTTCGCCATGCAGGCGCGCATCGCCCCCGGGGACAGGGCCGACGTCGAGCGTATAAAGGACATACGCATCGCGTCGCCCGACGGGAAGCTTATCCCCCTTTCTCAGCTCGCCGAAGTGCGCATCGAGGAAGGCCCGGCGCAGATAAGCCGCGAGAGCGTGCACCGCAGGCTGTCCGTCGAGACGAACGTGCGCGGGCGCGACCTCGCGGGGTTCGTCGAGGACGCCAGGGCCGAGGTGGCGAGGGACGTAAAGCTGCCGGCGGGCTACTGGATCGAATGGGGCGGGCAGTTCGAGAACCTCGAGCGCGCGAGCTCGACCCTGGCGATAGCGGTGCCGATAGCGCTCTTCCTCATATTCGTGCTTCTCTACACGGCTTTCGGCTCCACGCGTCCGGCGCTCCTCATTTACCTGAACGTCCCGCTAGCGGCGACGGGAGGGGTGCTCGCGCTCTTTCTGCGCGGGATGCCGTTCAGCATATCCGCCGGTGTCGGTTTCATCGCCCTCTTCGGCATAGCGGTGCTTAACGGGGTCGTCCTGATGTCGTACATAATCCAGCTAAAGAAAGAGGGCAAGAGCGCGTCAGACGCCGCCCGCGAGGGCGCTGGAATCAGGCTCAGGCCGGTTATGATGACTGCCCTCGTAGCCGCCGCCGGGTTCCTCCCGATGGCGCTTTCGACGGGAGCGGGGGCCGAGGTGCAGAGGCCGCTCGCGACTGTCGTTATCGGCGGGATCATCACTTCGACGATGCTGACCCTTCTCGTCCTTCCGGCGATATACTCGTGGCTCGGAAAGGGCGCGGACAATACGGCGTAGGAGAGCGAGCAACCCGCAACGAGGCAACCCCCTACCCCGTCCGCGTTTTGACCCCCCTCCCGGAAGTTGCCCGGGAGGGGGCATCCTCTTGCCTTGCTACTTCCATTTCCGTGGCACGTAATGTGTGATGTATGGATTTCGGACAGCAAATGAAAATCACTTTTTGCAGATAGTTACTATTATCACTTGATAATCTCTTTCGGCACCACTCTTGCAATAGAAATCTGCATAGAAATAAATGTAAAACTAACCTTGTAGGGAGGTTTCAGTGAAAGTTGCACGGGAAACTGAAACTGGTATAGTTTACAGCGAAGGCTCCTCGACATATCTCGGTTACATAATGATCGCTGCGCTCGTGGCCGCGTGCGTCCTCGCCGCGTGGACGGGGTTCGTGCTGAGCATAGCGCCCCATTCCACGGGAGGGAGCGATACGCTCCTGTTCGGCCTCACGAGGGGTGAGTGGCAGGGGATAAACTCGTGGCTGAGCGTAGCCGCTATCACCGCGGCGCCCGCGGCTATAATCGCCGGCTGGATGTCTTTCGGGAGACCGTAAGGCATCCGGTCTAACGGTGCGCCGGAAGATATAGCCCGGAGCAGTAGCGCGTAAATTCCGCCCTCCCCCGTTAGGGAGACGGGAATGGGCGGATTTGAAAAATACGGGATCGCCCGAGGGCGTCTTCCGATAATATTGTGAGGGTGTACATGACAGGAAAAGTATCAGGCGTGACATTTTTGATCCTTGCGGTTCTGACGGCGGCTGTATTGCACGCTCAGGACGGAACGCAGGACGAGGCGCAGGACGAGCTGATGACGAAGGCAGCGGCGCTTTTCAAGCCGCTGCCGGACAAGGCCCCCGAAAAAGAGGACAACCCTGTAACGCCGGAAAAGGTCGAGCTGGGGAAGATGCTCTTCTTCGACCCGAGGCTCTCGGCGTCCAACCTCATAAGCTGTAACACCTGCCACAACCTCGGCACGGGGGGCGTAGACCTCCAGGAAACCTCCGTCGGGCACGCCTGGCAGAAGGGGCCGAGGAACGCGCCCACGGTGCTGAACTCCGCGTTCAACGTCGCCCAGTTCTGGGACGGCCGTGCGAAGGACCTCGCCGAGCAGGCCCGGGGCCCCGTGCAGGCGACCGTCGAGATGAGCAGCACCCCCGAGAGCGTCGAGAGGAAGCTCCGGAGCATGCCTGCGTACGGGGAGTACTTTAAAAAGACATTCCCCGGGGAGGAGGACCCCGTCAACTTCGACAACGTCGTAAAGGCTATCGAGGTTTTCGAGACAACGCTGCTGACGCCCGATTCGCCGTTCGACAAGTACCTGAAAGGAGACGCCACGGCGCTTACGGACAACCAGAAGCAGGGACTCGACCTCTTCATCGCCAAGGGCTGCGCGAGCTGCCACAACGGCGTTAACATCGGCGGCGGCGGTTATTTCCCGTTCGGGCTGGTCGAAAAGCCGTCCGACGAGGTGAGGCCGCCGGACGACAAGGGACGCTTCGCAGTGACCAAGACCAAGAGCGACGAGTACGCGTTCAAGGTCCCTACACTCCGCAACATCGAGCTCACGCCGCCCTATTTCCATTCCGGAAAGGTGTGGGATCTCGAGGAGGCAGTGGTTATCATGGGCAACGCGCAGCTAGGCACGACGCTCACCGACGAGGAGGCTGGCAAGATCACCGATTTCCTCCGCTCGCTCACCGGCAAGCAGCCGGAAGTGGTCTTTCCGATACTGCCGCCGGTCAGCCCCGACACCCCGCGCCCCGTGCTCGACATACCGGAGACGACGGGAGGAGAGGGAAATTAGTTAGTTCCCTCCCTGGAAAAAGGAGGGATAGGAAGGATTTATTTCTTTCTTATTACCCAGCCTTACATCATAGGCAGCAGGTGAGCGCATGCAAAAAATCGAATCCCCCTAAATCCCCCTTTTTCAAAGGGGGAAATCATTCTTCAGTCAAATTGTGCCGGATAAATTCATTCCACGTGCTGAAGACTTGAGCCCCGTCTTTATAAGCCTGACGACAAGCCGGACGACAAAAAATATAATTCCCTGCATACCACCTTTCGCTATCTCCCCAAATATCTATATAATTCTCATAGCCGGACTTATGACCGGGATTACACCGAAAAATAAACGGGAGGGTTTACATGTACGAGCTTTTCGATTCACCCGCCTATAACGAAGCCGTCATGCAGTTCAGGAGGGCCAGCGAGCGCATCGCGAGCGACGATGGCCTCGAAGAGAGATTCGAGCTTCCCCAAAGAACTCTGGTCGTAAGCTGCCCCGTCAGGATGGACGACGGCACGCAGAAGGTGTTCAGCGGCTACAGGGTTCAGCACAACCAGACCCTCGGGCCGTACAAGGGCGGAATCCGCTATCATCCCGAAGTGGACATGGGCGAGGTCGCCGCGCTGGCGATGACGATGACGTGGAAGTGCGGGCTTGCGGAGCTCCCGTTCGGCGGGGCGAAAGGAGGCATATCCGTCGATCCCGGGAAACTTTCGGAAGGCGAGATCGAAAGGCTCACGCGGAGATACACGGCCGAGATACTCCCCATAATCGGCCCGAATGAAGACATCCCCGCGCCCGACCTCGGCACGAACCCGCAGGTGATGGCGTGGATAATGGACACATACAGCATGTCGAAGGGGTTTACCGTGCCCTCGATCGTTACGGGCAAGCCCGTTCTCATAGGCGGCTCGCTCGGGCGCGAAGAGGCGACGGGCTTCGGCGTCGCGTACGTAACGGAGGATACGCTCGAAAGATTCCACAAGCGCTCGCCGGACGTGAAGGTCGTCATACAGGGGTTCGGCAACGTCGGCACGTACACCGCCCTCAAGCTCAGGGACCTCGGGATAAAGGTAGTCGCAGTGAGCGACGTCAGCGGCGGCATATACAACCCCGAGGGCCTCCCCGTCGAAGAGCTCGTCGAGATAGTCAGGCGTAAGGGGTTCGTGACGGAGCACGGCGGGGGCGACAGGATAACCAACGAAGAGCTCCTCGCACTCGAATGCGACGTGCTGATCCCGGCTGCGCTCGGGCGCGTGATACACAAGGACAACGCGCCCAGGCTAAAGTGCAAGATAGTAGTCGAGGCCGCCAACAACCCGACGACGGCCGACGGGGACGACATACTCCGCGAGCGCGGCATACTCGTCGTGCCCGACATCCTGGCCAACGCCGGCGGGCTCATCGTTTCTTACTTCGAATGGGTGCAGGGGCTCCAGGAATATTACTGGTCGAGGGACGTCGTCCACGACGAGCTGAAGAAGCGCATGAAGTCCACCTTTACGCGTGTGGCCGAATTCGCGGAGAAGGAGGAGATACCGATGCGCCTCGCGGCGCTCATGCTCGGCATCGACCGCGTCGCCCGGGCGAAGAGGCTCCGGGGGCTGTATCCCTGACGCGGGATGCGAGCCCGCACGTTACGGAACGTTGTTTAAGCGCCCGACCGTGCCGCTGGGCCGTCCTTCTTCTCCTGAGCGCGAGCATCCCGAACGCTGCCAACATTAGCGCAGTCGCTATCATTCCCCATTCCGAGAGCGTGGGTATGTTCGTAACGACGGGTGCGGGCGTCGGTGTCGGCGGCGCCCCGAAGCTGATGTTCAAAATACCCTCTACATTATTTGCGGTGTCGATTGTATTCGAGAGGTTTATCCTCGTAATCGTTTCGTCCGAAGTTACGCCGACGAAGGTGTTGAATGCGCTCGAAACGGCGACCGACGTCGAGCCGATGAGCGCGTCGCCGGCCCCGAAAACCTGCACGGTCATTTGATCGCTGCACGGGCCGATCGAACCCATACAACCGGCCAGGAACCCTGCACGGGTCGTGTCAGAGGCTGAGAAGACGATATCGAAGGTGTCGGCGAACGTATTGGTGGTCAAGGGGCCCCTCGGATTGGCATTTAATGCGTAGTTGGCGCCGAATACGAGCATGGAGCCGAGATCGGGACCGGGATTGTCGATAAACGCTATTCCCGGGAGAATCTGACCCGGCGTGAAGCAGTCGTCGTTGGAGCTGGCGTCGACCGGAGCGTTGCATACAATGAAGGTTCCGTCTGGCGCCGGGGCGCTCAGGAAATTCTGAAAGTCGAGGTCCGGATTATCCGACAGGAACTGGGACTCGTCGGACGAGAAAATCACCTGTGCGGATGCCGTGAGTCCGAAAGCCGCAAGAGTGAAAATCAGGGTCGATAGGAACACTCGTAAAGGCATGTACAGGACATCTTTCCGCATGACATCCTCCTTTATTAAAACAATTAACTCATTTTACAATACCGCGAAAAAATTTTCCATATGCCTTGGACGTGGGGCAAAAAAATCCTGGGTTCCGGCCCGTCCGTTGAGTAGCCTTGTAACAAGGAGGTGAAGATATGAAATACGCGATATCCATACTCGCGCTCGTTGCCCTGTTCTTCGCGGCGGACGGGGCATCCTCCGACGACAGGGACGCAACCGCCGCCGAGACGGCCTCCGTTGCCGAGGCCCTCGGTGGAGAGGGATGCGCCCTCTCCGATGAAGTCGAGGTAGACGGCGAGGGAGTCTTCGAGGCCGACGGCGTCGTGTGCGAGGACGGTAATTACGACGTAGAGCTCGACGCCGATTTCAACATACTGTCGAAGGTGAAAGTCAGGCCGGCAGACGCCGCCGATTGACCCGTTTTCATTACTTCCCGCTTATCTTTCCCCGGCGTCTCCGGGCGGACAGCCCGGGGTACGGACCCGGTCCGTGGGCGCCGGGGTTTGATAATCTCGAATAATCTTTTAGATTTAAGGGGCAGGAGGGGATTATAGAACGGGACACCGGCCCGCTGCGGGGCCCCTTCCCGTTACGATCGATAACTACTATGGCGGAAGATATACCTTCAGAACCATCGCATTCACCGATCCCGGTAGCGCCGTCCCTCGACGACCCGACCGTCGGCCGTAAAGCGCCGCGCGGGGGCTCCGTTATCGACGGCGGCACCGTCAGGATAACAGTATATTCCCTGGTGCTCGGCCTCGTCGGCGGGCTCGTCGCACAGGCCCTCACCGCGCTCATAGGCTTCATAACCAACATCGCCTTTTACGGCAGGCTCTCGACGGAGTTCGTATCTCCGGCAGGCAACCACCTCGGCATCTTCGTGGTCATCGTCCCGGTCGCGGGCGCGCTCATCGTCGGCATAATGGCCAGGTACGGATCGCAGGCTATACGCGGGCACGGCATACCCGAGGCCATGGAGCAGGTGCTCACCAACAGGAGCCGCATACAGCCGCGCCTCACGTTTTTGAAGCCCGTTTCGTCGGCGATAGCCATAGGCACGGGCGGGCCGTTCGGCGCCGAAGGGCCGATCATAGCGACGGGCGGGGCGTTCGGCTCGCTCCTCGGCCAGCTCCTCCACACGACCAACGACGAGCGGAAAACGCTGCTAGCGGCCGGAGCCGCCGCGGGCATGGCCGGGACGTTCGGGAGCCCCGTGGCCGCCGTGCTGCTGGCGGTGGAGCTTTTGCTCTTCGAATTCAAGGCGCGCTCGCTCATCCCCGTCGCCATGGCCAGCGTCGCCGCGACGGTCGTGAGAATCTCGTTTCTCGGGGCGGACCCGATCTTCGCAATGCCCCACATAGCCGCTCCGGGCGCGGCGGCAATCGGCGTATACGTCGCCCTGGGCGCCCTGACCGGCCTGGCGGCTGTATACGTGACCAGGGCCGTGTACGGCCTTGAGGACCTGTTCGCCAGGATACCCGTGCACTGGATGTGGTGGCCGGCCATAGGGGCGGTCGCCGTCGGAGTGGTCGGATACTTCGCCCCGGATACGCTCGGGGTAGGATACAACGTAATCGACGACATCCTGTCGGGCGGTATAGCGGGGAAAACGCTCGCCGTCCTGTTCATATTGAAGTTCGTATCGTGGTCCATAGCGCTGTCGAGCGGGACGTCGGGCGGGACGCTCGCGCCGCTCTTCACGATAGGCGGCGGCCTCGGGGCGGTGCTCGGGGCGGGGGCGGTGATTCTTCTCCCGGCGGCGGGAATAGACCCCAACACCGCCGCGCTCGTCGGAATGGCGGCGATGTTCACGGGGGCGTCGAGGGCTTTTCTCACCTCGGTCGTGTTCGCGTTCGAGACGACGCTCGAGCCCCACGGCATACTGCCCCTCCTCGGCGGCTGCGGCGCGGCGTACCTGGTATCGGCCCTCATGATGCGGTACTCGATAATGACCGAGAAGATAGAGCGCCGGGGGATAAAAGTCCCGGCGGAATACGGTATCGACGCCCTGGCGGGCATACTCGTCAGGGAATGCGCGTCGTACAAGGTGAGCTCGCTCGAAACGGGGCGGACGCTCCGCGAAATAAAATCGTGGCTGAATTCCGGGCTGGACGGCAGCGGGCACCAGGGCTACCCCGTCCTCGACGAAAACGGCGAGCTCAAGGGCATGCTTACCAGAAAGGACGTCTTTAGCAGCAGCCTTCCGGACACGGCCCGGCTGTTCGAGCTGGTTACACGCCGGCCCGTTACGATATACGAGGACGATACGCTCCGCGACGCCATGGACGTAATGTCCGAGAACGACATAGGCAGGCTCCCCGTCGTGATACGCTCGCACCCCGGCAGGGTCGTCGGGATACTCACCCGGAGCGACGTCATGACGGCCAACAAGAAGCATCTCAACGAAGCTAGGCGCTCCGAAGCCAGCATCCAGTGGCTCGCGATCAGGTAGCCGGGGTGCGGCTTTGACAGACGGCGCGGCGGGCGGCGATAATATCGGCGAGGGACGCGCAGCGCTCGCGGCACGCATCCCCGGGAGGCACGGATGAAACTCGCATACCTCGTAACGCTTAACGTAGAGCTCGGCGGCAAAGGCCCCTCCCCCGTCGGCCCCGGCCCGTTCGGCACGCGGCTCGTCGCCGGCGCCGCCGGAGGGACGTTCCACGGGCCCCGCCTCATGGGGAAGGTTCTCCCCGGCGGCGGCGACTACATACTGTCGGACAAGGACGGCCTGTGGCACCTCGACGTCCGGCTCGTTCTCGAAACCGACGACGGCGCTTTCATATACCTACAGTATGCGGGCGTTCTCGAAATGAACGACAGGATACGCGAGGCGCGCGCGGCCGGGCGGGCCATGGAATTCGGCGAGGCGTATTTCATGATACAGCCCCGGTTCGAGACGGGCGACCCGCGGTACGCGTGGCTTAACGGCGTAGTCTCGGCCGGCGAGGGGCGTATCGTCCCTGGCAAGGTCGAGTACAAAATCTACGCCCTCGAAAACGGCTGAACCCGGACCGCGGTTGTTGAAATATCTCCAGTGGAATTAACCGTGCTTTAAGCGCGGCTTGTGCTTATACGGACAGTTTATACTGTTCGGCATCCTACGGCCCGGCCTCTTTTTATACCAGGGCAGGAAACTCTTCCCTTCATAACGCACTGTATTTATTAACATATTACGAACTGGCACGGCTCTTGCCCCATTTCATATAATCCCGTCCCGTAAAGGGCGGGACCGAACGCGGGAGCAATAACGCTCACGCCAATCTACACCGGAGGTGAACGACATGAAGAAGGGAATAGTATTCGGAATAGCGGCTCTCGCCACGGGATTCCTGTTCGCGGCGGATAATTCGTACGCCGACAGGGATGCGACGCCGACCGAGGAGGCCGCGGTTTACGGCGCCCTCAAGGCGCAGGGATGCACGGTTACAGACGACATAGAGGTCGAGTCCGTAAGCGGCGTATACGTCGTGGACGAGGACGAGCCGCGCGGACTGATGCCGGGCATTTACAAAACGGAGGCCCTGTGCTTCGACGGCGAGAAGTACGACATAAAGATGGACCATCATCTCAACATTCTGTCGAAGGAAGAAGACTAATCGGCTACGATAGCCCCCCGGGTGCGGAAGCCGGAAGGAGGCCGACCCCGGGGTTCTTCCAAGACATGACAGAGGGGGAGCGCGGGCGGAGTCCGCTCTCCCCCCTTTTCGTTGCTGTCTACGTCCGGCATATTGTCGTGACGCGCCAATGCCGGGCGTATTTTCCGAAATTCATCACCGCCGACCGCCGCCGCGAAGCCGATAGCGGCATGCGTGCATCTAACCTCTAATAAAGCAGTTCACCGCGCGTATGATAAACGCGCTTTTTCAGGATACAATATACGGCTTTCCGGGAAACAGATGGACGCAATCATATCCGTAAAGAACCTGAGCAAGACATACGCCTCGGGGCAGCACGCGCTCAAGAACGTCAACCTCGACATAAGGCGCGGGGAGATATTCGCCCTCCTCGGCCCGAACGGAGCGGGGAAGACTACGCTCATCAGCATAATATGCGGCATAGTGAACCCCGGCTCGGGGACGGTGCTCGCCGACGGGCACGATATCATCACCGAATACAGGAAGACCCGCTCCATCATCGGGCTCGTTCCGCAGGAGCTGACGACGGACGTTTTCGAGTCGGTCGGGGCGACGATGAGCTTCAGCCGGGGCCTGTTCGGGAAGCCGCCCGACGACGCCTACATCGAAAAGATTCTCCGCGATCTTTCGCTATGGGACAGGAAGGACACGAAGATAATCACGCTCTCGGGCGGCATGAAGCGGCGTGTCCTCATTGCCAAGGCGTTCGCCCACGAGCCCCGGATACTCTTCCTCGACGAGCCCACGGCGGGGGTGGACGTCGAGCTCAGGCGCGACATGTGGAACATGGTCAGGCGGCTCAGGGAAAGCGGCGTAACGATAATCCTGACGACCCATTACATAGAAGAGGCCGAGCAGATTGCAGACCGCATCGGGATAATAAACCACGGCGAGATCATACTCGTCGAGGACAAGCACACGCTCAAGCGAAAGCTCGGGCGGAAGCAGCTCAGACTCACGTTAAGAAGCCCGATATCCCGGATACCCGAGGGGTTTTCGGAGTTCAGCCTCGAGCTCGCCCCGGACGGGATGACGCTCGTATTCGACTTCGACGCCAACGCCGGGGAGACGGGCATAGCCGGGCTCCTGAAGCGGCTCGACGAGCGGGGCGTCGATTTCAGCGACGTGCATTCGAGCGAGAGCTCTCTCGAAGAGATATTCGTCAACCTCGTGAGGAACGGGAATTGAACTTCTACGCCGTAATGGCCATATACAAATTCGAGATGGCGCGCATGTGGAGGACGCTTTTTCGGAGCATCGCCTCGCCTATAATCTCGACGTCGCTTTACTTCGTCGTCTTCGGGGCTGCGATAGGCTCGCGCATAGGCGACATAGGCGGCGTCACGTACGGGGCCTTCATCGTGCCGGGGCTCGTGATGCTGACGCTCATGAGCGAGAGCATATCGAACGCCTCGTTCGGGATATACATGCCGAGGTTCGCCGGGACGATTTACGAGCTTTTGTCGGCCCCCGTGTCGAGCATGGAGGCCGTGCTCGGATACGTCGGCGCGGCTGCGTCGAAGTCCGTCATACTCGGGACGCTCATACTCGTAACGGCGCGCGTCTTCGTCCCGTACCACATACAACACCCGCTCTGGATGGTCGGGTTCCTTATACTGACGGCGGTCACGTTCAGCATGTTCGGGTTCATAATCGGCATATGGGCCGACGGGTTCGAGAAGCTGCAAATCGTGCCGCTCATGATCGTGACGCCGCTCACGTTCCTCGGGGGCAGCTTCTACTCGATCCACATGCTGCCGCCCTTCTGGCAGAAGGTGACGCTCTTTAACCCCGTCGTTTACCTCATAAGCGGGTTCAGGTGGAGCTTCTACGGCGTCTCGGACGTGGACGTGCGCATAAGCCTCGGAATGACCCTCGTCTTCCTGACGGTGTGTATAGTCCTGGTCTGGTGGATCTTCCGGACGGGGCACAAGATAAAGAACTAGGCGGGCCACGCCCGCGGGAATTCGAAGTGGCATCGCTCTGCCATTGCCACCCGACGCGCTTCCGGTGGTCTTAGCAACTATCGCGCTATGCCGAAAACGACACTACGTGTCCGGCCCGTGACTTTTGCTACTTTTGGTCAGTCAAAAGTAGAGAGATATTACTCCTCATTTACCAGCTAACTCGGAACGTCCCCCGCAAGGCCGCCAACCCCCGCAGCCTCTACCAGCTTTCGAAGTAGCAAGGCATTGCCACAACCTCCAGTCGCGCTTCACCTAGTTATAGTCTCAGAACTTGCTAGCCGAGAATCACACATACGTGTGTGGTGAAGCAAAGTAAAAAGCCTTATTCAAACGTTACCAGTTAAGTAGCAAACGTCCCCCGTCAGGCCTCCAAAACCCGCACCCATAGAATTTTGTCATCTCGAACAAAGTGAGAGATCTATCTTTTAAAAACCGGATTCCCGATACAGGCATTATGCTAAAGATGGTAAGTTGCGAGCGGTACTGGATGAACGTTTGCGAGATAAGGGAACGGCGTCCAATTCCTCACTTGCTCGGAATCGTTGGGAATGACAGAAGCGGGGAAATTCCTCACACGCCCGGAATCGTTGTTCGAGATGACAAAATAAAAAACGGCATACGGAATCGAGCCCTCCGCTCCGCTACCATACCGGACAATATGCCGGGGGACAAGCCCTATTTGCCTCCGGGTAAGCCCTTGCTCCTTATCTCCCCCCCCTCAATACTCCTCCGGATCCAGCTTGAGCGCCTCGTTGAACCTGTTCACCATGTTGTAAAGCGCCGCGACCATCGTTATCTCAACGATCTGCGATTCGCTGAAATGCTTCTTCAGCTCGGTGAACACGTCCTCGGGGATGTCCCCCGGGTTAAGCGTGAGAGCCTCGGCGTACCGGAGCGCGGCCTTCTCGCCGGGGCCGATGCCCGCGGCCGCCGGGGCGTCCATCTCCGCTATCTCTTCGGGCGTGAAGCCCATCTTCGCGCTTATCTGCTCGTGCGCGTGGCAGCAATATGCCGAGCGATTCAGCTTCGAGACGCGGAGGATTATCTTCTCCTTGAGCTTCGCGTCCACCTCGTCCGGGGCCTGAACGGCCGCGACGAACGGCCCTATCGCGGCCAGTATCGACGGCTTGTGCGCAAGCGCCTTGTAGATGTTCGTAACCTTCCCCCTCTTCAGCCTCATCCGCTCGAAAGCCTCTTTCACCACGGGATTATCCGAGGTCTCTTCCTCTATGTACCGCACTCTTGCCATGTCTCACCCCCTCCTGGTCTCTATGCCTTGAATTTAATTATCCATACAAAGGCGGGCAAGGCTTAACATTAGTGTTAAGCCCCTATGCAAGCCGGGTTAATCCCTCGGTGAGCCCCTTAGCAGCGCGATGAAGACGAGCTTTTCGTCCTGAGCGCTGACTGAATGCTTCTCGCCCTGCTCGTATTTAACGCACGAGTTTACACCGAGCTCCTTTACGCTGCTCTCACCGTCGGTGAATAGCCCTTTGCCCTCTAGGATGATTATATACACGGGCGACGACGGCGCGCTGTGCTCCTTTATGCTCTGGCCCGGCAGCAGGCTGAACCTTATCAGCCTCGTGTCCCTGTCGGCGAGTATCGTCTCCGCGACGGGATGCTCCTCTTTAAATTCCACGTCCCTTAAAAGATCGAAGCTGTTCAATTCCTGTACCTCCTTGAGTGTGTTCCGAATGGGCGGGCGGCCCTTTTCCGTTCTCCTTTCACGAAGAGAACGTCTCTATAACGTATCCCGCCGGGCGGCGCGTATCAACTCCCCCGGCATGCGGCGGGGGGAATCGGCTCGGAAACCGGCATGTAATCGCCGCAGCCGGGGCCGGCGGGGTCCAGTATTATGTAAGTGCAAGGAGGGCCGAAAATGAGCATGATCGATGCACCGCAGCTAACCGGAGACGTTAAACGCGAAATCGCGAGGGACCTCGTCGCTCTCGGCGGGCTCCCGTTCTACCTGCTCGTAGCGGCGAGGGCCGCTATAGGGCCCTACCCCGCGTTTCTCTCCCAGGTGGTGATCGCCCTGCCCGTCCTGATCCTGCTGGCGAGGCTCGTCCGGGGCTCGAACCTCCACATCGCGAGGGCCCTTATGCTCGTCGCCTTCACGTCGATATTCTACGAGTCGCCGCAGTTCACCATCTTCGCGGCGCTCGTGTGGGCCGGGATGATATTTTCGCTCGCCGGGCTGAAAGTCCCGGCTGGAGAAATCATAAGAGGCATAGCCATCGGCGCGGCCAGCGCAGCCGCGGGTTATTTTCTCACGCTGCCGATTGTCCCCGGCTGACCGCCGCCGCACGCCGGCGGCGAGCCGCGAGCCCCGCCTCGCAATATCCGCGGCCGACGTCAATCGGAGCACTGCGGAACGAAGCTGAGCGCCGCCCCGCCGTGATCGCCGGCCGTCGACCATATCGACGAGCAGTTCGCCGTGTCGCACTTCCCGCCGAGCGTCGACTGCTCGTTCCCGCTGAAGAGCCTGCACCTGCAAATGGCAGTCGGCACGTTCCGCGTAACGCCGAGGCTGTCCGTAATCTCGGCAGTCTCCCCCGTCAGCCTGCATTCGGCGTCCATGCATCCGGCCTGTAGTCCGTCGGGCTCGCTGCACGTGAGCACGCTGAGGCCGTACTCTTGGCTCAGCACCTCCGAATACGTCGAATACACGACGTCGCCGTCCGGTATGACGTCGCTGCAGGGGGCGTTGTACGAGCACGACTTGCCCTCGAAGACGTAGCAGTAGCCGCAGCTCCCGTCGTCCGCGTCGCAGCGGCCGCATTCTATCGTGTCGCCGTCCATGGTGTCGGGGTCGCAACTTGCGGCGATGCAGAGGGCGTATCTCTGGTCGCAGATTTCACCGTTGGCGTCGAGGCAGCGTCTCTCGAAGGCGTCCCTGCCGCCGCCGGAATCGCAGCCCGAAGCAAAGAACGACAGAGGAACGAGAACTAAAAAAGCGAGAATGTACCTTACCGTGCGGCATGAATCCGCCATAAGTCACCTCCCACGCATGCCCTTGTTTTGGTGAGCGCGGGGCCTGTTAAACCGAAGAATAATATATTACGAGGGAAATTGGAAGGCGGTGACTTCGTTATCGGTGTATAATAAACTATAGTTATTGACAGAGTGTCGAGGAAAGGAGGACGACCAATGGTAGATATCGAAAAAGCGCTCTTAAACCCCTCGGCCGTGTTCAGCGGCCCCGAAGACGTGCTCTCGGCCGAAGGCCTTACGCGTGAGCAGAAGGTGGAGATACTTAAAAGGTGGGAGTACGACGCCAGGGAGCTCGACGTCGCCACCGAAGAGAACATGCCCGGCTCGAATTCGAGCTGCCTTGACGGCATACTGAAAGCCCTCGACGAGCTCGGATACGACCCGAATCTCGACAAGGAACCGCCGACAAAACAGGGCGGCTCCTGAGCCCGCTCCCCCGGGGCTGCCCGCGGCCGGCCGAAAAATACATTTTACCTTTATTTACTTCAATATTCGCACAAATTAGGATAGACTTTCTGAGGATGATGCGGCATCGACCCTAAAGAAGGCCGAAAAGCCCGCGGCCGGAAAATAACCCTGAACCAAATCCGTTTATCGCGGTACGTACGTATATAGGTACAGAACGCGAGAGCGGAGTTTTTTATTCCGGAGGACGGTCGGCGGGAAAATGATATTTATTGCGGAGCTGCAAACACAGGATTCGGACATCACGAGCACGTTCATGGCCGCGAAGAAAACGTACGTAGACCCCTTTGCCGAAGACGACCGTGAAGGCATGGCGCAGGCTGCGCTCGATTCTTTCGAAGAGCAGATAGCCATAATCGACAAAACCGGCAGGATCGTCGCCGTAAACACCGCATGGGAAAGCTTCCCCGACAGGCAGCCCGCGGGCGTCCTCGACAGGCCCCCCATCGGGACCAACTACCTGGCGCGGCTGAGAAGGCACAACCCCGCAGGGGGCAAGATTTCGACCGTAATCAGGAACATCAAGAGCCTCGTGAGGGGCGATAAGGGGAAATTCACCGTCGAGATCCCGAGCCACACAGGCAGCAAAAAGAGGTGGCTTCAGCTCTCCGTAACCAGGCTCATAAACGGCGGCGAGCCGGCGGGCGCCGTCCTTTCCTATTCGGACATCACCGCCAGGAAGCTGGCCGAGCTGGCCGCGCGCAAGCATTCCATGACCGACCAGATGACCGGAATCCTCAACCGGAGGGCGGGGCTCGAGGCGCTCCGGAAACAGATAAAGCTCTGCGAGCGCCACGGGAGGAGCTTTACCGCGTGCTATATCGACCTCGACAACCTCAAGCTCGTAAACGACAGCTACGGGCACAAGGAAGGCGACAGGGCGATCACCACCATCGTCAAGCTCATAGGCGGCGTGCTGAGGGAATCGGACGTCATGTGCAGGCTCGGCGGGGACGAGCTTCTTCTCATGCTTCACGAAACGACGATCGAGGGGAGCGGGACAGTTCTCAAGAGAATCCACTCCGCGGTCGATGCCCGGAACGCCCGGAGCAAAAAGCCCTACAGCATCGAGTTCAGCTACGGGCTGGCCGAATACACGCCGGGCTGCAAGCGCACCGCCGAGGACCTCGTGGACATGGCCGACAGGGACATGTACAGGATGAAGCTCGTCAGAAAAACCGTCGCCCTTTCGAGATAGCCCGCCGCTCCTCGGCCGCCCCGGGGCGGCACAGTATTATCCCGTCATTACAGCCGGTTACGCCATTTTTATAAAGCCGGCCCCGCCGCAATCCCACATAAGTATATTTATAGATTTCGATAAACCGGCCGTATAATTAGTGGCTGGAGATGCCGCACGCTTTCCTTCACGCGGCTTCCGAGTACAGCAGCGTCTGTGCCGGCGATTCAACCGTCGAGCCCGGTCGGAAGACAGCCGCATCCGACGCACGGAAGGAGATACGCTATCGGCAAACCGGATAATCCAGAGCGGGAGATACATACCCGGGAGAAGGCGCGCATGCGAGAGGAGGTTTTCCGTCTCTTCGACGACCTCGTCAACGAGATATACGTGTGCGACGCCGGGAGCAGGCTGCTCCTTTACGCCAACAACACGGCTCTCGAGAACCTCGGCTACAGCCCCGACGAGGTGAAGGGATTCGCTCCGTCCGATATAAAAAGAGGGCTTTCCCCGGAATATATCGACATGCTGTTTTCGAGGCTGACCGAAAACCCCGAGGGCACGGTAAGGTTCCCGACGTTTCACCACAGAAAAGACGGCTCGCACTATCCCGTAGAGGTCGAGATGAAGCTCTCGACACTCGCCGGCGACCCGGTCTTCCTGGTGTCCGCTCTCGACATAACCGGAAAGACCCTCACCGAGGAGCGGCTCAAGAAGACGCTCGAAGACCTGTCCAGGCTCAACAGCCACGAGGCCGTGATAAACCTCGTGACCCAGGCGGTCCACAAATCGATCGACCTCGACGAGGTCATCGAAAACGCCGTCGAAGCGCTCTCTCAGAACATGGAGACCGTGGAGACCGTCTGCATATACCTCAGGGAAGGCGACGAGGCGGTGATGAAGGCCTACAGGGGATATCCCGAATGGTTTATAAAACGCGTCAGCAAGATCCCGTACCCGAAGGGGTTCACGTGGAAAACGATGATGGAAGGTAAGATGATCTACGTCCCCGACACGGAGAACGACACCGTAATGGGGCCTGCGGGCAGAGAGCTCGGGACCAGGAGCTATCTGTCCATACCGCTTAAGTCCGAAGGGAAATCCGTAGGCGTGATCAATATAAATTCCAGGGAGACGTACGCATTCGGGGCCGGCGAGCTGAGTGTGTTCGAGATAGTTTCGAGGCAGATAGAGATAGCGATAAACAACGCCAGGTTCACCGAATCGATACTGGAATCGGAAAGGGATCTCGAAGAGAAGGTCGAGCAGCTATCGAAGAAAGAACAGTACGAGAAGATAATCAACATCGTGACGCAGAGCGTCTACAGCTCCATAGACCCGGCGGAGATCATGGAGAACGCCGTCAGCGTGATGGGAGAGAATATAGCGTACGTCGACATGGTGCAGATATTCCTTGTCGACGGGGACGATGCGGTGATGCAATCCTACTGGGGACACCCGGACTGGCTCGCCGAGAAGCTGGCGAAAATCCCCTACCCGAAGGGCCTTACGTGGAGAACCATAATCGAGGACTCGACGTTCGTCGTCCCGGACACGGACGAGGACACGGCCATAGGGCCGGCGGGCAGGGCGGCCGGGATAAAAAGCTACGTCTCCATGCCGCTCAGGATGGGAACGAGGACGATAGGATGCATCGGCATAAACTCGTTCACCAAAAACGTATTTTTCGAAGACGAGGTGAAACTCCTCGAAATCATCAAAACCCAGATAGAAACGGCCATGCTCAACGCCCGGCACGTAGAGGCGCTCAAGTATTCCGAGGAGCGCTACCAGACACTGACCGAAGTGTCGCCGCTCGGTATATTCCAGACCGACGCAAAGGGCAAGGTCATATACGTCAACCAGAGCTTCTGCGACATTACGGGCATGAGCAGAGCCGAGATCTACGGCAGCAGCAGGCCGACGTGGCTGCATCCCGACGACCGGGAAAGCGTATTGCGGTTATGGAAGGAAACCTCCAGTGCGGGAAAGGAATTCAAATCGGAGTACCGCTACAGGAAGACCGACGGCTCCGCCGTCTGGGCCGCCGTGCAGGCCCAGCCGCTCAAGAGCGGCGACGGCAGGATAGACGGATACGTCGGCACGGTCTCGGACATAACCGAGCGGAAGCTGTCGGAGGAGAAGATACGCTTTCAGGCCTCGCTCCTCGACCAGGTGAGGAATACCGTTATAGCGACGGACCTCGACGGCGAGATAATATACTGGAACAAGTTCGCCGAGGAGCTCATACACTGGAAGGAGGACGAAGTGCTCGGCCGACATATAAGGGAAATATCCCTCCCCCGCCTGGACGACGAAAATGCCTGGGATATCATGAGGCGTCTCAGGACGACCGGACATTGGGAAGGCGAGCTGGTTACGAAGAGGAAGGACGGGACGACGTTCCCGACGCACGTAGTAAGCACGGAGATAAAAAACGACAGCGGCGAGGTAATCGGCTACGTCGGAGTCGGCACGGACATAACCGAAAAGAAGAGCCTCGAAGCGATGCTCCTGCGGACGCAGAGGCTCGAAAGCATAGGCATGCTCGCCGGGGGAATAGCGCACGACCTCAACAACATCCTCCAGCCGATACTGATGTCCATAGGCCTTCTTAAATCGGGGAAAAGCGAGGCGGCGAACGAAAGAACACTGGACGTTCTGGAAGCGAACGCGCGGCGCGGGGCCGACCTCATCCGACAGGTGCTCTCTTTCGCCAGGGGCATACACTCCGAGAAGCAGACCATCATAATGAAATGCCTCCTGGACGATATCGCGTCGATAATACACGAGACGTTCCAGAAGAATATAGAAGTGTCGCTGAGCTCGCCCCAGGACCTGTGGAATATCTCGGGGAATTATACGCAGATGCATCAGGTGGCACTCAACATCTGCCTGAATGCGAGGGACGCCATGCCCGAGGGGGGGCGGCTTTCGCTGACAGCGGAGAACGTGCGCAGAAAAGGCGGCCCGGACGACAGGATGCACGGGCTCCCGCCCGGGAATTACGTCCTCTTAAAGATAGAAGATACGGGGTGCGGAATCGAGCCGCAGATAATCGACAAGATATTCGACCCGTTCTTTACGACGAAGGAGCCCGACAAGGGGACCGGGCTCGGCCTTGCGACGGCGTACGGGATAGTGAACGAGCACGGCGGGGCCATTCACGTCGAGAGCGTGCCCGGGAAGGGAAGCGCGTTTTACGTCTACCTGCCCGCGATCGAGCCTGACGGCAGGGAGTCCGAGGACGCTCGTCCCGAGCATGATTCCATCACCGGCAGGGGCGAGACCGTCCTGGTGGTGGACGACGAGAAGGCCATTCTCGACATCACGAGCTCGGTGCTGGAGGAGTTCGGCTACGACGTCCTCACGGCGGAGGACGGGAGGAAGGCCCTCGAAATCGTGGACGGCGGGCAGAAGCACATCGACGCCGCCATAGTGGACATGATGATGCCCGTCATGAACGGGACCCAGGTCGTGAAGGCTCTGAAGGAGAGGCTCCCCGGTTTGAAGATCATTTCCGTCAGCGGCTACCAGAAGGAGCACGAGCTCATAAGTGTCGAGGACAACCTCATCGATGCGTTTTTACCGAAGCCTTTCAGCGCCGAGACGCTGCTGAGGACGCTGTCCGGGGTTATGGGAAGGAATGTGTAGAACACAGCAAACACCACCAGTTTGTCATTCCCAACGATTTTGAGCGAGCGAGGAGTTGGACGCCGTTCTCTTATCTCGCAGGCGTCTATCTGGTACCGCGTGCGCTGGAATTCGACGTAGTAGGGTTAGAGATTCAAAGTACCATTCGCACACTACCCACCTTAGAATCGCTGCCTGTTCTATGCAACACATAAATTGCAAGCCGTGTAAACGGCGCAGCAATACATTCCCGGGCCGTCAAAATTGGCGTTAAGAAAATCGAGTGGATGAGCGTTAAAAATCTGACCAGGGGATGGGGAAGGTGGAAGATTTAGCGAAGAAACGATGATTTTTAGCGCAATTTTTCCCGGCCCGTGATTTTTGCTACTTTTCATCAAGGAAAAGTAGAAGTCGTTCGCCTTTTTTGTATTTGTTCTTTTTATTAAAAGACTGGATTCCCGATACAAGCATTCGGGAATGACAACAAAAATATCCCCGCTTCGATATCCAGCGCACGTGGCGGACACGTAGTGTCGCATTTCGACGTAGCACCTTGGTTGCCAAATACCACCTGAAGCGCGGCTGGTGATAATGGCAATACGCCGCTACTTCGATTGTCTGCGGGCGTGGCCCGCCTAGCCGGTGTTCTTGAGGCCGGCGGATATGCCGTTTATGCTGAGCTTGAGGTCGTCGACGAGGGCGGCCTTTTCTCCCGGGGTGAAATCGCCCTTGAGGAGACGGCGGAGCAGCCCCACCTGTATATAGCTGAGGGAATCGATGTAGGGATTCCTGAGCTCTATCGACTTCTGAAGGAACGGGTTGTTGTCGAGAATGCGCTTCTCGCCGGCTATGCGGAGTATCGTCTCCTCGGTGAGATCGAACTCGTCCTTTATCCTGCCGAAGATCCGCTTGCCGACCTCCCTCGGACGGACGAGAAAAGAGTATTCGAGGGCGATCCACATGTCGGCGCGGCTGAGCGTCATCTGGATGTTGTCGATGTGCGACCTGAAGAAACGCCAGTTCGCGTACATGTCGCGGAGGATTTCGAGGTTTTTACGTGGTGCCTTGTCGATGAATTTCTTGAGCGCGGTGCCGACGGAATAAAAACCGGTGATGAGATGACGGTTCTGTGTCCAGCTGAAAACCCACGGAATCGCACGGAGCTCCTCTATGCTCTTCGAGCGCGAGCGGCGCGCGGGGCGCGAGCCGATGCCCATCTGCTGGATGATCGAAATCGGCGTGGACTGCCGGAAGTAGGTGTAGAAGTCCGGGTCGTCGTAGACGAGCCCGCGCCATGCGGAGCGCGCCTCGACGGCTATCTCGTCCATGACGTCTTCCCATAGGGGGTTCACGTCCTCGTTGTTGAGGCTCGTGAGCACGACGGACGAGAGAACGAGCTCCAGGTTGTCCTCGGCGATCTCCGGGAGGGAGTAGTTGCTGTAAATGACCTCGCCCTGCTCCGTTATCTTTATCGCGCCGTCTACCGTCCCCGCGGGGCGCGCGAGTATCGCCTGGTTCGTCGGGCCCCCTCCCCTGCTGACGGTGCCGCCGCGCCCGTGGAAGAACCTGTTCCTTATGCCGAACTCGTCGGCGATGGACTTCAGGAGACGCTGGGCCTTGTGAATCTCCCACCCGGCGCAGAATATGCCGCCGTCCTTCCCGCTGTCGGAGTAGCCGATCATTATCTCGGAATAGTTCCCGCGCGCTTTTATATGCTCCCTGTACACGGGCTCGGAGAAGAGCCTCCGCATGACGCCCGGGGCGGCGCGGAAATCGTCTATCGTCTCGAAGAGCGGGACGATGTTTATCGCGCTCGTCACCTTGCCGCCGTCCGAGCGGTAGAGCCCGGCCTCCTTGAGGAACAGGAGCACCTCCAGTATGTTCGCCGCGCTCCGCGTCATGCTTATGACGTATGTATTAATGCAGTCGGGGCTCACCTCGTCGAGGCATTCCCTCATCGTGCGGAATGTGAGGAGGAGCTCGTCCGTCTCGGGCGAAAGCGGCAGCCAGTCGGGGACGAGCGGGCGGGGGTTTTTGATCTCGCGCGTGAGCCATTCGAACTTTTTGTCGTCCGTCATGCCGCCGTAATTCGCGAGCCCGAGCCGCTCGGTGATCTCCGTCAGCGCCGCGGTGTGGACGGCGCTGTTCTGCCGTATGTCGAGCCGGGCCATGTGGAATCCGAACACTTCGGCCTGGCGTATGAGCATCTTGAGGGTGGAGTCGGCCAGCCTGCCGCCCTTGTTCCCGCGGAGGCTCCTGTCGATCATGTAGAGGTCGGAGAGGAATTCTTCGCAAAGGACGTATGGCCGCACCGGGCCTTCGCGGTCCGAGATAACGGCGGCCAGCCTCATCTCGACGTGCTCCAGAAATATCCTGTAGTACTCGTCCGGGTTGTGTATGCCCCTCTCGCCGGCCATGCGCTTCATCTCGGGCGTGACGGCGCGGCGGAGCTCGCGGCTCACGGGGACTATCTTTACCGACGAGCTCAATTGACGCTTGAGACGCCATAGCTTTTCGAGGTGCTTCTCGACGGCCATGGCCTTCTGCATTTCGAGGACTTCCCGTGTTATCTCGTGCGTGACGAAGGGGTTACCGTCCCTGTCGCCGCCCACCCACGACCCGAAGCGGAGGAACGACGGCAGGTGCACATCGGGCACGCCGTAGCTCTCCTCTATCTTCTTTTCGAACTCGTCGTACACCCTGAGCAGCGCATCGAAAATCGTCTCGCGGAAGTAATAGTGAATATTTCGCGCCTCGTCGAGGGGAGTTTTCTTGAACGGCGGGACTTCCTCGGTCTGCCAGAGCCCTATGAGCTCGGCGTGTATCTCGTCCTCGACGGCCTTCCTGCCCTCCTCGTCCAGCCGGACGCTCCCGAGCTCGGCGAGCAGCGACGAGATGTAGCGGAACTTTTCGAGGACGATGTGGCGGTTGACTTCGGTCGGGTGCGCCGTGAGGACGAGGTCTATCGACAGCGAATCGACGAGCGGCTTGAATTTATCGTAGGGGACGCCTCTTTCTTTCAGCACGGCGAAAAGGCTTTCTATCGATCCCTCGCTCGAGTCCTTTACGTCCGAGATGTATTTATATTCCCGGCGACGGCGTATCCTGTGAATCTGCTCGGCGATGTTCACGAGCTTGAAATATATGGTGAAGGCGCGCGTGACCTTGTAGAGGTCTTCGTCGGAAAGGCTCCTGATCGTCGCTACCAGCTCGTCCTTCTGGCTCTTGTGATAGCTGGTCCGCATCTCCTTGGTAAGGGCCCTTATCTTCTCCTCGATGTCGAAGATCTCCCGGCCTTCCTGGCCTATGAGCACCCATCCGAGGATGTTCCCCAGAAAGCGGACGTCGTTACGAAGCGGCTTTTCCTTGTCAATCGTTTCGGTGCTGCGGGTGAAACCCCTTTTCGCCATGACGCGCCTCCGGTGTCGTCAGTGCACGATCTTTATCTCGAGGTGAAGCCCTTCCTGCTTCTGCACCTCGGCTATGATACGGAAGATGTTCTGGGCCGTCGGATTACCCTTCGGGCTCAGCATCCGGATGAGGCTTTCGGGCTTTTTGTGCATCGTGCGGGAAAGCCCCTCGAACCCGCTGGTCGCCTTTATGAAATCCCTGAGCACCGCCTTCCCGGCGGCGAGGTCCCCGGCCATGAGACGCTCGATAGCCTCCTTCAAAAGCCCTGCCCTGAACTCCGGATCGCGCCTGACCCTGGCGCGGACGGTATCCTTAATACCCCGCGTAGACACTTTATAACACTCCCTCGTGATGTGATGTCTGTCCAGTGAATTATAGCCCCGGCCTCCCGAACAGGGAAAGGGCAGACAGGCGGGATTATACCCCGGCATGGCGCTCGTCATCCTCCCGGACATTACAGATAAATCTACCACGGACTGCGCCCGGCGCACCACGTGCGCTGGAAATCGGCGGACTGTGTCCGCGGACAATCGAAGTCGGCAAGGTCATTGCCATTATCGACCGCCGCGCTTCCGGTGGTTTTTGGCGACTGAGGTGCTATGTCGAAATGCAATCATATTGCAAGCTGCATAAGCAGCGCAGCAATACCCCTCCGGGCCGTGCGGACTGTGTCCGCAGACAATCGAAGCGGCAGCGCTCTGCCCTTGACACCAGCCGCGCTTCAGGTGGTCTCGGCACCTCCCGCGCTACGCCGAAAACGACACTACGTGTCCACGCCTCGCGTGCAGGATTCCGAAGTAGCAGCAGTCTTGCTATTACCATCTGACGCGCTTCAGGTGGTCTTAGCAACTTCGTTGCTACGTCGAAAAAGACACTATGTGTCCGGCCCGGCGGCTCGCAGCCGCACGCAATCGAAGTAGCCACCTTCCGCTATAACCTCCAAACGCGCTTCCGATGCATATGCCTCTGAATGTGATTCGTCGAAAATCACACGTACGTGTGTACTTTTGGTCAGTCAAAAGTAGAAGCAATTATTTTTGTCTTTGCTTTTCAAGGATTAAACCGAGATTCTGAATCGAGTTCAAAATGACGGACGAGTGATGCCGCGGCAATGCCGCGACGACGGATTCATGGAAAATATTTAGGAGTGAGTCCTCCCGGCCTGTATAATAATCCCTGCATGGATAACCGCGAAGACAAAAAACCCGGGGGAGACAAAAAGCCCGACGCGAACGGGAACCACATCAGGCAGCGGCGCAGGCCCAAGCTCGTCACGCGTCTCGCCGAGTTCAGGGACATCCCGGCGCTCGTGGCGCTGAGCGCCAGGGTCTACGGCGCCGCCGGCGTTACGGACGGGATGCTCCGCGGGCAGATATCGATATTCCCCGAGGGGCAGTTCCTCGTCGAATACGAGGGCAGGATTGTCGGCTACTGCTCGACGTTCATGATAAGCGGCGACCTCTGTCTCCGCCCCCATACGTGGAAGGAGATAACGGGCGGCGGTTTCGCCTCGCGGCACGACCCCGAGGGCGACTACCTCTACGGCATGGAGGTCTGCGTCGATCCGGAATACAGGGGGCTCCGCATAGGGACGCGGCTTTACGACGAGCGGCGTAAGCTCTGCCAGGAGCTCGGGCTCAAGGGCATTGTGTTCGGCGGCCGCATGCCGGGATACCAGAGGCGGGCCGCGAAGGTCGGGAGCCCCGAGGAATATCTCCGTCTCGTCCAGGCCAGGAAGATACGCGACCAGGTCATAATGTTTCACCTGTCGAACGATTTCGAGCCGATGGGCATACTGCACGACTACCTGCCGTTCGACCACGAGTCCGGGGGCAACGCCGTCCACATGATATGGCGTAACCCGCTGGCCGTCGAAAACCAGTCGAAGGAAAAGAAGAAGCGCGGCAGGCTGCCGCGGTCCGTCCGCGTGGCCACGGTGCAGTTCCAGATGCGCAAGGTGGACTCCGAAAAGCAGTTCGAGGGGCAGCTCGAATATTTCATCGACATAGCTTCGGACTACGGCTCGGACTTCGTCGTCTTCCCCGAGCTCGTCACGCTCGCCCTGCTGTCGGCGGCCAGGAAAAAGATGCGGCCCGAGGAATCGATCGACCACCTGACGGAATACACGGAGCGCTATACGAAGTTCATGCAGGAGATGGCGATCTCCTACAACATCAACATCATCGGCGGCTCGCACCCGACCAAGATGCAGGACGGCGACATACACAATATCTCGTACATTTTCCTCCGCGACGGGGCCATCCATTCGCAGGAGAAGATACACCCGACGCCGAACGAAAAATACTGGTGGGACATACGGGGCGGCGACGAGCTGCATACGATCCCGACCGACTGCGGGCTCATAGGCGTGCTGATCTGCTACGACACGGAATTCCCCGAGACGGCGCGCTATCTCGTGGACCAGGGGGCCGTGATAATCTTCGTCCCGTTCTGCACGGACGAGAGGCAGGGTTATTTAAGGGTGAGGTACTGCTCGCAGGCGATAGCCGTCCAGAACCAGTGCTTCGTCGTGATGTCGGGGACGGTCGGCAACCTGCCCGACGTAGAGAACATGGACATCAATTACGCCGAGAGCTGCATACTTACGCCGTGCGACTTCCCCTTCGCGAGGGACGGCATCGCGGCCACGACCCCGCCCAACACGGAGACGATCGCATTCGCCGATTTACAGCTCGAGAACCTCTTCGCCAGCCGTAACGCCGGGACGGTGCTCAACCTCAAGGACAGAAGGTTCGACCTCTACAGCGTCCAGTGGAACCGGAAGAGCGGGAAATAGCCCCGACGGGGACTTATCTCTCCGTCTTGTCGGCGAGATCCAGCGGCGGGGCCCACGCTCCTTTCGCGACGCCGGGCGCACGCCTGCCCCACGTGTTGCCGTACTTATCCGGCGCGCCCGTGAAGAACCTGACGAGGAGCCTGTGGAGCATGTTCATGTTGGGCAGTATGCCGTGGAACCCGCCGACTTCATTCAGCAGCTTGTCGCCTATCTCCCAATAGCCGTAATCGTCGGGCGTGACGCAGACGAGATTTTCGAGAGCCAGGAACTTCGGCACGGCTCCCTCAAACGGGACGGTGCCGTCGCCCGTCAACCTGCACACCGGGCTCAACACCTTGTCCTTGTCCCAGAAGTTCGCCCTGTCGGAAGAGCTCAGGACGAATTCGGGATACCGCCCCCGTTTCTCGATCCTGAGCTTAACCCTCGTCTCCGCGCCGACGCCCACGACGGCAAGCCACCTGTTCGGAGTCAGCTTCGCATCCGACAGCCTGAAGCCGTCTATTTTGTTCCGGTGCTCCCTCCCCCACGAAAGCATCCTTTCGAATATCTCCTGCGCCCGCTGGAGATGAGTGCGGGTATTGTCGGGAAGCCCCTTCAGCTTCACCCACGCTTCGATGGATTTTATTATGCTCCACTGCCAGAGAGCCGGGTCGAAGAGCGTATCGGGCAGGCCGGAGTTTTCCGGAAGTATAACCAGGCCGTTTTTAAAGCTCGGAACGAGGTAGTAGAGCGACGGCGTGACGCGGGCCGCCTCCCTTTCGCGCGAAGACGGAGGGGACGTGCCGAGATTCGCCGTTCCCGTCGTGACCTTTATCACCGCCTCGAACGAGCCCTGGTACGGAGTCGCGAGCGTGGCCACCTTGTCCACCGGGGCGGCGGCTCCCTTATCCTTCAGATAGCCCGCGATAATCAGCCCGCCCATCGAGTGGCCGATGAGGTTGACCCTGGGATCTTTTCCGTAGCCGTTGTTGTGGTAGTGCTTTAGGAGCTTCGTCCTGTCTATCACTTCGCGGATGAACTCGTCGAGCGCCGACTCGATGTCCTCGAGCTTCATGCGCCAGTCGTACCCGAAGGGGTATACGGGGACCTTCTCGCCCTCGCTCCGGCTGAGATTAAACCTTAGCTCCTCGATAAGCTCCTTGTAGGCGATCTCGTAGAGCTGGTCGGGACGTAGGCGCGCCGGCTCCTGCATCTCGTACCTGAGGTCGTCCGGGTGGAGCGCCACCTTTTCGTACTCCTTCGTCATCACGGTCCAGACGAAGTCGGGCGGCAGCTTGTACTCGTTCCTGAGATACGTGGCCGTTATCCCGGGCACGACGATCACGGGATTTACGAGATCCATAACAGGCCTCCTTCGTGGATTCCGCCGTCAGAACCGCGGCCTTATGTTCGAGTCAGTCGTTCACTATCCTGTAGATCGTCCACCGGGCGGTGCCCGAGACTATATACTTCTCGAGCTCCTTGCCCCATTTCTTGTGGTCCTTGAGCTTTGCGAGCCTGGCCCAGGAGTCTTCGAGGTCCTTGAGACTCTTGACCTTTATCTCCGTCTCGATCGTGGACTCGTTCGCCCCGATGGAGCCCGTTACGGTCCTTACCTTGTCGGGCTTCCAGCCTATCTGGGACCCGATCTCCTCCATCCATTTTTTCATGGAATCCAATGCCGGCTGCTTGTATCCGAAACGCGCCTCTACCTGCCATCTGGCGATGAACATAAGCCTGCCCCTCCCTTGTCCTGCGGATGTGATTTGCAAATGATAGAACAGCGCGGAGTGGAAATCAATACGGCCTGAAAACAGTTGCAGGGAGTAAGTCACTGAGTTACTTTCTAATAGAATATGAGCGAAAGATTCGAATCTATACGCAAAGGCGTGGAAGAGGCGAGCGAGTGGAAGAAGGGAAAGAAAACCGGCGCGCGCGTCAGGCGGTACACAGCGATGGCCGTGGCTCACATTCGGAAAAAGACCGGGCTCACACAGAAGGAATTTTCAGGGGTATTCCTGATTCCATTATCGACGCTCAGGCAGTGGGAGCAGGGAAAGCGCGCCCCGCAGGGGCCCGCCCAGGCGCTCCTCGGGATAATAGACAAGGACGCCGAAGCCGCAATCGAAGCGCTTCACAAATAAACTACTCCTCACACTGGTTTTAGCTAGAACGAAACGGCCGCTTCGCTGTCGATCCTGAGGACGGCCTCCTGGTCGAAAAGCTCTTTATACTCCGCCTTTATGCTCTCTATGTCGGCGTCGGCCTGCTGCGCCGAGGAAGCGTCGTAAAGGAGGAGTATTGTCCGCGAGTCCTCCTTTATCATCTCCCCCGACTGCATCATCCAGTGCCCGTCCGTGTCGATTATCGTGAGGCCCTCTCCGAAGCGCGGGATTATGTACGCATCCATGAAGGCCTGCCACTCGTCCTGGGTGACGGCGCTCCCGCCGGTCCCGGAGAGGCCGAATACGAGTATGGTTTGAACGTAACGATCGCCTCTCAGTTGCGGCCGGCCGGGGTAGGCATTGATTTCGGTTTCGGCGCACCCCGCGCCGAGGGCCGCCACGAGAACGAGCAATACCAGGACGCCGCTCTTAAAAGAGCCGGCCCCCGGGATGGAACCACGCCTGCCTTTCATAGCCCCTAATTATAGTTCTAACCGCGAGGCGTTGTAAACGGGTCGTGAAGCGATTTCGCGCATCTTGACAGACACGCGAACTGCTGGTATTTATATTGATTATGATTATCATTATCCCGGAGGTCGGGGCCTAACCTCCCGCAGGCCCCACGTTCTGAATGCTGGAAACTGTTGAGAAGATATCCCGCGGATTCCTCGACTGGAAAAAGGAATTGAGGACTCTTTCGGGCACGGAGCCCGAGTTTCAGAAGTGGCTCTTCGTCCACGTCGCCGGGGTACTGTTCGGCGGCAAGGCCGGCGAGCTCCTGACCATACCCGAGGGCCAGTGCGGGCTCGGGTACGAGCGGCAGGTGAAGGTCATCGAAAAACTTTCCGCGAAGTGGAATTATTCCTACCTCCCCCTTTGCCGGAGCGAAGAATCGGCGAAGGTCATATTCTACAAGCGGAAGAAGGTGAGCGAAGCCCTGACGACCGTGCCGCCCTGCATACTAGAGGACAAGCTCGGGTACAGCGCCGGCATGTCGCCCGGCGAATTCCTGGCGGAAATCGGGCGGAGATGGAAAGAGTCGGGCAGGATTCCACACGAGATAGGGATCGCGCTCGGATATCCGGCCGAGGACGTGCTGGGATACATGGGCCTCCTTCCCCTCGAATGCAGGGGAACCTGCGGATGGCGGATTTACGGAAACCCGGCCCTTTCGCTGGAAAGGTGCCGCATGTTCACGCAGGCAAGACAAGGCGCGATAGCATTTCTCGCCGCGTGATTTGGAAGCGCCAGGCCCTCAGTTCGGCCGGGAAGCGACTATCGCATCCACCGGACACTGCGGAACGCAGCGAACGTGAGAGATATTCTGGCAATCGTTGCAGAGGTCGGGATCGATGATGTACGTCTTTTCGACCGCCGCCGCGCTGATCGCATTCCTGGGGCACATCGGACGACATGCATCGCAGAGGACGCATTTTTCTGGGATGATGAAGTAGCTCATTATGACCTCCCGTTCATAACGTTCTATACTTTAATTATGTAATAATTCTGTCGATTTGTCCATACTCCGCGCGAAATCGCGAGCGCCCCGAAAGCCCCCGGAACCGCCCCGGCGAATCGGCAGGACAACGGACGGCATCCACGGATTCGGAATGGTCGTACGGGCCGAGCGTCATGAGTGTCATGACCTTCATCACGCGGCGCCCGCCTGAGAAGAGCCTCGAGCGCACGGTGCTTCGGCACGCAGCCGGGGCCGGAGGCACTCGCCACCGCCTGAGAGCCCCAATTGATATAAGCCTTTCGGCCGCTGCCGCCTGTTGCATAGCGCGGCACATCCGGCAATACGCACGAGTGACTATCGTAGGTGTCGATGAAACAGCTCGGGCAGCCTTCCCCGCCGGCACATTAATTGAAAAGAAAATTTGCCCTTCTAATCATCAGATGATATAATGTTTATCTGTGAGCGCGATAATTCAAAAGAAATCCCTGGCGGACGAAGTGGCCGAGCGGCTGCGGAAGCAGATCACTTCGGGGAAGTACAAAACCGGGGACAAGCTGCCCGCCGAGCCGCAACTGATGAAAAAATACGGCGTCGGCCGCTCGAGCATACGCGAAGCCATCAAGATTCTATCCAACCTGGGTTTTCTGAACGTGCAGCAAGGGGTAGGAACGTTCGTCATATCCCAGACGGCGAACGAACCCATAAGCCAGCGCCTGAAGCGCGCCGACATGCACGAGATAGACGAGGTCAGGCGGATACTCGAGATAAAAATAGCGGAGAAAGCCGCTTTGACGCGGAACGAAGAAGACATCGCCAGGATCAAAAAATATCTTTCCGAGCGGGCGCGGACGGCCAAGGAAGGACTGCTCGAAGAGTGCATCGAGGCCGACGTCAATTTCCACATTTCGATCGCTGAAGCGACGCACAATGAAATTCTTGCCGACCTGTACAGGTCCGTCGCCATGCACATAAGCAAGGGCTTTAAGCACATCTACGACGACACCGACAGCTTTGTGAAAACCCAGAAGCTCCACGAGCAGCTCGGCAAATACATCATAGCGAAGGACGCCCCCGGGGCCCTTAACATGGTCCTCAATATTTTAAACCACGACTAGGCCTTCTTTTTTTAAGCCTGGTCATCAGATGATATGACCGCATCATTACGATTGAAGAAAAAACAATTACAGGCGGCAGCTCCAGTGCAACAGAAAGCCGGCGTGCAAAAAACAGTCTATCCCATACTCTTTACGATCAGCTTTGCGCATCTCCTGAACGATTTGATGCAGTCGGTCATTCCGGCGGTCTATCCGATCATCAAGGACAAGTACGATTTCTCGTTTACGCAGATAGGCGTGATAACGTTCGTTTTCCAGCTTACGGCGTCTATACTGCAGCCGTTCGTCGGGGCCTATACCGACAAAAAGCCGAAACCCTTTTCCCTGGCGCTGGCCATGCTGTTCACGTCGCTGGGCATAATAGCCCTGTCCATAGCTTCGAGCTTTTACTTCTTCCTCGTCGCCGTCGCCCTCTTCGGCCTGGGCTCGTCCGTTTTCCATCCCGAGGCGTCCCGCGTGGCCTATCTCGCTTCCGGGGGAAAGAAAGGGCTGGCCCAATCGATTTTCCAGGTCGGGGGGAATACGGGTACGGCTATAGGCCCGCTCCTGGCCGCTGTCATCGTCCTCACGTACGGCCAGCATTCCATGATATGGTTCTGCATCATATCCATGATAGGCATCGCCATACTTATAAGGGTGGGCAGATGGTACAGGAGCCGCTTGTATCTAAGGAGAACGAACCCGTCCTCCGTTGTTGCGGAAACCCCGCCGGGACTGTCCAAAAGGCAGGTCTATTTCTCCATCGGCATCCTGCTGACGCTTATATTTTCGAAGTATTTCTACATGGCGGGCATGATCAACTACTACACGTTTTTCCTCATAGATAAATTCGGCATTTCCGTGCGCGAGTCGCAGTACTGCCTCTTTTCGTTCCTCGCGGCCGTCGCCCTCGGGACCATCATCGGGGGCCCGCTCGGAGACCGCTTCGGCAGAAAGTACATCATATGGTTCTCGATACTGGGGGCGTCCCCTTTCACGCTGCTGCTCCCCCACGCGAACCTCTTCTGGACCATAGTGCTGGCCATAGTCATAGGCGTGGTCATAGCGTCGGCCTTCTCCGCAATACTGGTCTACGCGACGGACCTCGTGCCCGGAAAGATCGGCATGATGGCGGGGCTCTTCTTCGGCTTCATGTTCGGCATGGCCGGCATCGGCTCGGCGGTGCTCGGCTGGATGGCTGACGAGATAAGCATCGAATACGTCTTCAGGGTATGCGCGTATTTGCCGCTGATCGGTATCGTCGCCACGTTCCTTCCGAACATAAGGTACGGCGCGCTCGCCCCGGCCGGGCAACCGAAGTGAAAAGCATGCATCCGGCCAGGTCACGTAAGGGCCGGTTCTCGAAAGAGGGGGGCGGTTTTTTCGGGAATTATCACGCGCGGGGATGTAAAAAGGACGCAGACGCATTATAACTTATACAGGCATGGACGAGTCGATACTGATTCCAACCGATTTTTCCGAAGTCGCCCACCGCGCGGCCGCGTACGCGGTCGCCCTCGGCAACCAGCTCGGCATCGCGCGCCTCGTGCTCTATCACGCGTGGCAGCAGTCGAACGTCGTCGATATCAACATGCCCGGCATGACACTCGTCAACGAGGACGAGATACAGGCGGCGAACGACGAATGGATGAGCTCCTTCGCGGGGGCCGTGAAAAAGGCGGCGGGAGGCGGCGTCGAGATTATAAAGGAGATAGATTACAACCCCCTCGATTACGGCGTCGCACATGCCGCCGAAAAGCACGGGGCCGCATACGTCGTCATGAGCGTTACCGGCTCGGGGAGATTCGTGGAAAAAATCATCGGAAGCAGCGCGGTTTCCGTCGCCAGGAAAATAGACGTTCCGGTAATCATCGTCCCCGGCGACTACGAATACAAAACGATCGAGCGCATAGCGCTCTCGTGCGACTACAAGGACACGGAGCATTCGGTTCCTTTCGGCAAAGTAGCCTCCATCGTAAAGGCTACCGGGTCCGGGCTGTTCGTGATTTACGTAGATACGAACGGCGGTCCGCCGCCCGATACGCTGAAGGAAGATAACGAGAGGATGAAGGAATCGCTGCAAGTTCCCGGCGTCGAATTCCATTCCCAGAAAGGCGCAAAATACATCGACGCCGTCAACGGCTTCAGCGAAGAGAACAGCATCGACCTCGTAATAGCCGTTCCGAAGAAAAAAGGTTTTTTTGAATCGCTGTTCAAGGGGAGTCACACTGCGGAGCTGGCGTTCCGGAGCGTAAGGCCCATCATGATAATCCACAACAGAATAATCAACAGCGGCGAGTAGAGGGGCCCGGCAATACAGCGCACGATTCGGGCCGAACGGCGTCGCCGGAACGCCGCCTAGTAGAAGACGGACGGCATCCACACGTCCTCGGGCTGTTCCGTACGGGCCGAGCGTCATGAGGTTCATGACCTTCATCGCGCGGTGCCTGTCGGCAAGGAGCCTCCTGTAAAGCTCCGCCTCTCTCAGCGGGCAGAAGAACCTCGCCCGGGGCGCGGGGAGCCTGCCGACCCCGGCTGCGAGCGCGGCTGCGTCGGCGACCGTTTCAGCCGCTCCGTGGCCCAGGAACCCCGGTATGAGATACCCTGTTATCCTCCCTCCGCGCTCGGCGACGAGCGGGGAGAACCCGAGCTTTATGGCGTTTCCGATTTCGTTCCCGCGGCTGACTTTATACTTTTCGAGGCAGAGCTCGGCCATCGCTGCTGCGTCCCCGGGGACGGCGGGGCGGACGGCTGCATCCGCGGCGACGTTCGCCGGGGCCGCCTGCATAAGCGCGACCGGCTCCCTGAGATGGAACCCCAAAGAGGCGTAGAGCGAAAGCGAGCGCGAGTTGAACGAGTCCTGCATGAGCCTTATCTCTTCGACCCCCCTTTCGCGCGCGGCGTCGAGAACGGCGTTCATGAGCGCTCTCCCGATCCCCCTTTCGTGGCGCTCCGGGTCCACGGTTATCGGCCCGACGCCCGCTACAGGGTCGGTGAACGAGATAAAGTTCGAGCCCACGGGCTTGCCGCCCAAAAGCGCCGCGACGCCGTGGAAATCGTCACGCGAGGCGAGGAAGCTTATGACCCCCTCCCCCGCTTCGAGCGTCGGGAAATCCCTCTCGAAAGCGTGCTTGTCGTGGACCGATCTAAAGGCCTCGAAGCATATCCTGCCGAGCTCCTTCGCGTGCTCGGGCGACACCGGGACGAGCGCCAGCTCTTCCGTGATTTTATCAGCCGTAGGCATTTCTTTCTCCTTTTATTTTTTAGAATCCGCGCCGCGTGAAAAGTTTCGGGCAAGCGGAGGAAACCTAGGAAACCTATGGGATCAGGCCCCCGCTCCGTCGATGAATCTTTTAAGCTCCTTCTTCCCTCCCTTCACGATTGGCTCGCCGTGCGCGAAGAGGACGGCGTCGAACGAACGCTCTTTCAATATTGCACGGAAGGATTTCACGAGCCCGCGCTTTACGTCCTCCGGATCGTCGCCCATGAGATAATCGGGCACGAACGACAGTCCGCCGCCGTCGTTCGTTATGGAATCCCCGAGCGAGAGGACGCCCTTCCCGACCGGAATGTAAAACGCCGTCTCTTCCGGGCAGAGAGAGCCGACTCCAAGCGCGAGCACGCCGCCCGGGAGCTCGTCCCCGTGCTCGAAGGGCTTTCCCTTCCGCCCCCTTTTGAACGCGTGCATCCCCGCGCCGTGGCACCATACCGTAAGCCCGTAGCGCCTGGCGAAGCGGCCCGAGTGGCGGTAGTGGAGGCGGTTCGTGAGGTATGCGTTCCGGGGCGCGCCGCAGGCTTCGAACCATCCGATGCCTTCGTCGGGAACCCTCGGGTCCACGAGGTACGGCGGGTCGGCGTCGGAGACGTAATACGAATGGACGTCCTGCCCGATGCCCTCGTGAAACGTCGTCCAGTGATACAGGCCGGGAAGTATCTCTTCCATTCTCGCCGCTCCGGTTATTCGTAAAATGGTAATACATTCGGCTCCGGCAGTCCATAGGCCCGGGCCGGGTCATGCGGGGCCGCTTTCTTCAGGCGCGGGCACTACGAGAGACGGCACCAGCCGAATGGAGACGAGCTCGGCCGCGAGCTCTATAATCGTCTGCGTTACGACGACCGCAGCCGCCGCATAGCGGAGCTCGCCGGGCAGAGCGAGCGCCAGCGGGAGGACGACGAGCGAGTTCCGCGTGAGGCCGCTGAATACGAGGGTCCTCGACTCGCGCGTTCCCAGGCGGAAGAGCCCGGCCACGACTCGCCCCGCGAGGAGTGAGACGGCAACGTATGCTATATATACCGGCACGGCGTAGAGGATCACACCGAGATGCTCCCGGATTATCCCGGCCTGCGACGCGGGGATGACGAACAGGACGAGCGCCATCGCCGGGACGGGTATCCACGCCGTGAGGCCGAGCCACTTTTCGGCTATTTCCATGTTGCGGGCCCGGTGCTGTGTGAGCACGGCGAGGGTCAGCGGAACAGCTATAAGAAGCACGAACGCCCGGACGAACGGCCCGGCGCTCATCACCCCCGCAGCGCCCGGCCCGAGGAAGAGCCCGAGATACACGGGCAGGAGAAGCATCTGGACGGCCAGGAGGAGCGGGGTAGATGCGAGCATAAGGGCCGGGTCGCCCCGGCCGAGCCGCGTGAAGGCGACGACGTAATCTATGCACGGCGTAAGGAGGACGAGCACTACCCCGATAAGGAGCGGCTCCGAATCCGGAAGGAACCTCGTCAGCACCCACACGACGGCGGGCACGACGGCGAAGTTGAGCGCCAGGAGCGCCGCCGTGAATCTCCCCTTCGATACGGCCTCGCGGAATCCAAGGAACGGTATCTGCGAGAACATCCCGTAGAGGAGGACGGCCAGTGCGGGCTCTATCCACGCTTCGAGCGATCCACCCGCCCCGGGGGCGAGCAGCCCGGCCGGAATACCGGCAAGTATCGCCAGCGCGTATATGCCGGCCTGTTTGTCTTCGAGGGTCCTGAGCAACGTATTTTTCCGGCGAAGGGGCGCGAAAGTGAATCCCGATAGCCCGCCGGATGCGTATAATGTACTGTGAGAGTGGCTCGTGGTCTACGGGTTAACCGGAGCGCACGGCGAGGATCGTGTTCCCACAATGGGCATAATTGTGCAAAAAACCGAACAACCGACAGCACAATTTTCGCCATCCGGCTCGGCCCCGGACTCACATTATCGTTTTATTACAGCAGGTTACGTATTTTAGTTATCCTATATAGTAAATGGCACAAGTATTGCACTATATTGCGACAAATCTAACAAGCCGACAACGGAGACAGAGAAATGGATACCACCAAGAGAAAAGAGCGTAAAGTATGGCACTTCTGCCCGGGATGCTCGACGTGGCGCACTGCCGATAAGTTCCAGGCGAAGAAGATAATGCGCGGCGCATACGGAAACTGCGACGAGTGCCTGTCCGCAAAGCCGAAGATGATCCCCGAAGCACGCATTATCGAGCTTTCGGCTACGGGCAAATAAAAAGCCCCGCAGCCGTAAAAACCGGACGCATTTCCCGATACCGGACGCGCCGCCGACGGCGGCCTTCGCATCCGGGCCGGTTATACTTTTCCCCGACAACCGTTCTTTCGACCCCTCCCGGTGCGCCCGCACGGACGCCCGTCCGTACATGGAGGCATTTATGATCAAGACCAAAATCATATGCACGATAGGCCCCGCGTCGAGCCGGCCCGAAACGATAAGGCTGCTCGTCGAGTCCGGTATGAACGTCGCGCGGCTCAACTTCTCGCACGGGACCCGCGACGAGCACGGGGAGCGCATCCGGACGATACGGCGCGTCTCGGGCGAGCTCGGAAGGCCGGTGGCTATAATGCAGGACCTCGCCGGCCAGAAGATACGCGTCGGGACGGTCGAGCCCGACCCGCTGACGCTCAGGGCGGGGGAAGTGTTCACGCTTACGACCCGGAGCGCCGCAGGAGAGCCCGGTGCGGTTACGGTGGAGTTTCCGGGGTTTCCCCGGATGGTGAAGCCCGGAGACGCGATACTCCTAAGCGACGGGTCGATAGAGCTCAGGGTAACTTCGACCACGGAAACGGACGTCGTAACGACCGTCGCGGCGGGCGGCGAGCTGAGCTCGCGGAAGGGGGTAAACGTGCCGCTCCATTCGCTCGACGTCCCGGCGTTCACGGACAAGGACCGTGAAGACCTCGAATTCGGGATACGCCGCGGCGTCGACGTCGTGGCGCAGTCGTTCGCCAGGAACGCGGCAGACGTCCGGCAGGTAAGGGACTTTCTGAAAGAGCGGGGGAGCGCCGTGCCCATAGTCGCCAAGATAGAGAACAACCGCGCCATAGAGAACATCGACGGCATACTCAACGCCGTGGACGGCATAATGGTCGCGCGCGGGGACCTCGGGGTGGAAACTCCGCTCGAAAAGGTGCCGCTCGTGCAGAAGATTATAATCGCGAAGTCGAACGCCGCGGGGAAGACAGTCATCACCGCCACGCACATGCTGAAGTCGATGGTGAGCGAGGTACGGCCGACGAGGGCCGAGGCCGCCGACGTCGCCAACGCCGTACTCGACGGGACGGACGCCGTGATGCTCTCCGAGGAAACGGCCATAGGGAAATACCCGGCGCTCGCGGCGGAGATTCTCGGGCGCATAGCGCGCGAAGCCGAATCGAGCGCCCTCTTCGGCGGCGTCGTCGAAAGGCTGCGAAGCTATCCGCCGCGCTCGGACAGGGAAGCGTTCGGGCTGTCGGTGTGTAACCTGTCGGACAACATAAGGGCCTCGGGGATAGTCACCCATACCCTGTCGGGATACACCGCGAGGCTCATAGCGCGGTACAGGCCGGAGCAGGCCGTGACGGCCATCACGCCCTCCGAGGAGACGTACAGGCAGCTCGCCGCCGTGTGGGGGGTAGAGCCGGTGTTCGACCCGAAGAGCGCGGGCCGTGACCTTCCGCCGAAGGAGGCGGTGCGCGCGGCGCTCGAATCGGGGGCCGTAAGACCCGGCGACAAGGTAGTCGTCACGGACGGCGTCAGCATGAGCGTCGTGACGGCGGAGGGGTGAGGATCAGTTCCCCGGGTCCTCGGAGTCGGGCCTCTTCAGCATCCCCGTAAGCGTCCCCTTGACGGCGAAGTCCCAGTCGCCCTTGTAGTCCACGTCGCTTATGAGCCAGCCCTTGTCGGTCTTTTCGAGGAGGACGGCGTCTTTCCATTTGAACGTCTTCCCGTCGCCGGGGTTCGTGTTAGAGAACCCGACCTCGCACTCGGCGGAATCGTCCTTTTCCTCGCACTTCCCTACCTGAAACGCGTCGGCCCCTTCGAAGAGCGACGTGAATACGTCGCCCTCGACGAGCGGCGGCGCCTCGCCCTTCGTCTCTTCCTTGTACTTCTTCTCCGCGAGGTCTGCTTCCTTGAGCAGCGATACGAGGCCGGGCGCGAGATACGGCGAGAGCCTGGCGAGCTTCTCCGCGTCGGGTATGCCGCGAGGCTTCACCTCGATATACGCGCCGTAAAACCCGCTGACCGTATCGGCCGGCCCCTTGTCGCCGGCCTTCGAATAGACAGCGAGGGACAGCGTGAAAACGCAGATTATTACAGTGTTCAGAATGATTTTCACGGTCATGTCTTCTCCTCCCGGGCTTATGGCCCGGAAAATCCCTACTCAATTCTCGGGCAAAATTCCCGCCCGGTCAACGGACCCCTGAAAATCGGCCCTGTGCCGTTTCAAGGCTCGATTTAACCGGAACCGGCGGGAAAAGGACTCCTCGCTATACCGCATGAGCTATAGAACGTGTTTCTATAACTCACAAATGTATGGTAGTATGAGTTATACAAGCAGGGTATATGGCTCATGACATGGAACTGGCAACAAAAAAACTGGCCTGAATTCAGCTTCGACAGAGAGGCCCTGGCTTATTTGGAGGCAAAATTCCTTCACCAGTCGGGCGTCCTGATCGGCGCTCTCAAAAGCTTTTCCGATGACGATAAACGCGCCCTGACGATCGAGATCATAACCGATGAGGCGCTGACTACCTCGGCCATCGAGGGCGAAATCCTGGACAGGGATTCGGTTCAGTCTTCCATCGCCCGGAATTTCGGCCTGGACACACCGAGGCACGGCATCCCGTCGGCAGAAAAAGGAATTGCAGAAATGATGGTCGATCTTTACAGGAGCTATAACACGCCGCTCTCACGTGAAATGCTCTTTTCCTGGCATATGATGCTCCTGACCGGCCGCGGCGATTTACGCGATATCGGCCGATACCGGACCCACAAAGAGGCTATGCGTGTGGTATCGGGAAAGTATCAGGAGCCGATTATACATTTTGAAGCGCCGCCCTCGTCCGACATAAAAATGGAGATGGATCGCTTTATAGAGTGGTTTAATACCGGCAATACGAGCGGGGCCTTAACACGCGCCGGCGTCGCCCACCTGTATTTTGTTTCCGTCCATCCCTTCGAAGACGGAAACGGCAGGCTGGGGCGCGCCATTTCAGAAAAATCGCTGTCCATGAGTCTCGGGCGCCCTACCCTCATATCGCTTTCATACATGATCGAAAAACACAGGAAAAATTATTACAGGGCCCTGGAGCTGAACAATAAAAAACTGGAAATAACGGACTGGCTCCTGTATTTCGCCCGAACAATCCTGGACGCGCAGGGCTATACGCAAAGCCTGATCAACTTCCTGATAGAGAAAACCAGGCTCTACGACCGGCTGCGCGGCAGGCTGAACGAGCGGCAGGAAAAAGTCATCGCGCGGATGTTCAGGGAAGGTGTCGACGGGTTCAAAGGCGGCCTCAGCGCCGAGAACTATATCCGTATTGCAGATACCTCTCGTGCGACGGCGACCAGGGACTTAAGGGATCTTGTCGACAAGGGCGCGCTCTGGAAAAAAGGTCAATTGAAACATACACGTTACTATCTTAATATTGAGCATGAAAGCGCGACGCCTTTATGATTCGAGTTTCTCGTCGCGGAGTTCCCGGAGCCGAAAACCGGCCGGGGCATAAGTGAGATAATTTCAGCCGGCCGGTCCGAATGTGCTTCCCAATAGCCGTCCCCCATCCCCGCGAGCACCGGGGAGCGTATGTTATAGTTAATGCCAACGATATTCGAAGGCCCTGCCGGGAATATGCCCGGAAGCCGTCCATCCGAACCTTTGGAGAGCGGACGAAGCTTTGACAACCCCGGCCGACCGGCCGCCCCCGCCATTAACGCAGGACTCACTCAGGCAGCCGAGTCATAGACAGGGCCCAGCGCAACCGGAGGTGCATTCATGATAGAAGACTACATCGCACGCATTACAGACCCCGCATTCGCGCGGAGCACGCTCGACTGGCTCGTCACTTCGGGGCTCAGAATCCTGTTGGTAGTCGTAATCGCGTTCGTCGCGGTCAAGCTCGTATACAGGCTCATAGACGGGCTCGAAGCGAGGATCGCCGCCCGGAGCGGCGCGTTCGACAGCGCGCTCGAAACGGGCAGGAGGCTCGCAACGGTCAAGAACCTCCTTAAGCACCTTGTGTTCATAATTATCTTCGGCATCGCGGCGATGATCGTCCTCCGCGAGCTCGGCGTGGACATAGCGCCCATCATAGCCGGCGCCGGCATCATGGGACTGGCCGTCAGCTTCGGCGCTCAGAACCTCGTCCGCGACATAATCAGCGGGTTCTTCATGATCATGGAAGACCAGGTCCGCGTGGGCGACGTCGCGGTCGTAAACGGCACGGGAGGCACCGTCGAGGAAATCAATTTCAGGACCATAGTCCTCAGGGACCTCGAAGGCACCGTGCACGTCTTTCCGAACGGGACTGTGACGCAGCTCGCCAACCGAAGCAAGGGCTGGTCACGCTACGTCATCGACATGGGCGTCGCGTACAAGGAGAACGTCGACTACGTGATAGAGGTTATGAAGAAGATCGGGGAGGAGATTTCCCGGGACAAGGATTTCGGCCCGCTCATACTGGAACCGATGCAGGTGCTCGGCGTGGACAGCTTCGGCCCCTCGGAGGTGGTCATAAAATGCATGATCAAGACGCGCCCGCTCAAGCAGTGGGACGTCGGCAGAGAGCTCAGGAGGAGGATAAAGAACAGGTTCGACGAGCTCGGCATCGAGATACCTTTCCCGCACATGAGCATTTATTTCGGCGAGGCGAGTAAGCCGTTCGAGGTCGAGGTGGCGGGAATCGTGAACGGCCCCGGCGGCTCGAAGGAAGGCCCCGGGAAACCGGGAGACGAGGGAGAAGAAAAGCCCCGCGCGCCGAGCGGTTTCGCCGCGCCGGGGCAGGATACACCGGGCGGCGATTGATTCCCGAAATTTAAGCGGAGGAGGCCGGACCGAGGCCCTCGGCCGCCCGGATGAGCGCCCGGTAATTTTAGTAAGAAGCCGGTTCCTTGTGTGGTAACGTTCTTGGTATGAACAAAGGGAGCCGCCATTCGTTTCTTTACAGAAACAGCCTCAGCCTGGCCCTCCTCGGCCTGATGATTATCTTCCTCGCGGCGCAGCTCCTCACCGGCTACCAAGTCTACAACGACGAGCGCGAGGACGAGGGAGCGCCGCCGGCCGCCATTACAGAATACGTTTCCAGCGGCCACTTTATCCAGGCGACGTTCGAGAACTGGGAGAGCGAGTTCCTGCAAATGGCGATATACGTCCTCCTGACGGTATCGTTGAGACAGGCGGGGTCTTCCGAATCGAAAAAGCTCGGCGTCAGGGACAGCTCCGAAAAGCCGCCCGAGCCCCGGCCCGACTCGCCCTGGCCCGTGAAGAAGGGAGGGGTTTGGCTGAAGCTTTACGAAAACTCTCTTTCTCTGGGATTTTTATTGTTGTTCCTTATGTCTTTCGTGCTGCACTTTAACGGGAGCCTCAAGGATTACAACGAGCATGAGCTGATGTCGGGAGGGGAGCCTGCGTCGTGGCCGGATTATCTGATGAATTCGCGATTCTGGTTCGAATCGTTTCAAAACTGGCAGAGCGAGTTTCTCGCCGTCGCCTCTATCGTGCTGCTTTCGATATGGCTGAGACAGAAAGGCTCGCCCGAGTCCAAGCCCGTGGACGCCTCCTTCGAGGATACGGGGAAGTAACCGTGTAACATTAATGATAAGTCGTACTTAGAGTTTATATCCTACAGAATTAGTATATAATATGCCAAATATGAAAATGACATCCAAAACCAAAAAGGCCGGCGGAAATCCCGACTTCGCCGACCTTGCACTGAACGAGTGCCTGGACTGTCTCTGCTACGAGTTCAGAAAAACGGCGCGGGTGGTAATAAACTTTTACGACGATGCGCTCAAAAGCACCGACCTCAAAAGCAACCAGTTCCTCATACTCGTAGCGGTGGCTTCCATGAAATCGACGAACTTCAAGACGCTTGCGGAGTTTCTCGGCATCGACCAGAGCACCCTCGCGAGGAACCTGGTAACCGTCGAAAAGCAGGGCTTCGTCACCGTAAAGCACGGAAAGAACCGGAGGGAGAAGATCATAACCCTCTCCCGGAAGGGCAAGCAGAAGCTCGCATCCGCGTTCCCGTTCTGGCAGAAGGCCCAGAAAAGCCTGCTCGACAAGGTCGGGACCGACAGGTGGCATAAGCTAAGGGCGGAGATGGCCGAAGTCGCCGACGCCGCCCGCGAGCAGGACTAGCCCCCCTGCCCCTGCCCGGGAACGTACCGCCGACCCGCTTCCCCGCGGACGATGGATCGCCCGCCCGGCGGGACCATAACACGACCGGGAGAAGGGCTTGTCCGGAACCATTTTCATCGACCCGGCCCCTGCCTCCCTCCTGAGCGGTACCCCGCTCTTCCCGCCGCGAAAAGATAGATAGATATAAAAATATTTTGGCAAGTTCGTCAATAACATATTGACATTAAATTGCAGAGGCACGATAATGACGGATAGGGCACAAGTGTAATAAAGTCTTGTGTTGCCGGGGACTACCGGCGGTCTTCGAGGCGAGGCCCGGGGGACGGAAAGGGCATCGGCGCGGACGGAGAAACGGCACTTCGCGGGTTCTTCGCCCCCTGCAAATTGCGGTAGCATCGGGACGCGGAATCGGTAATCATTAGTCATGAGAGAGGCAGGCCGCAGTCCGGAGAGCCAGCGGTTTCGGGGACAGCGGCCGTGCTACCCCCGTGCGGAGCGGCAGGAGCTTCGGCCGGGCCGGGATAAACCGTGATCCCGGGACGATTGCCCCCGTTCGTATGCATGCGGAAGGACCGGGGCGGTCTCAGGCGTACCGGACATTGCCGATTAAATACGCACCATCGTCAGGCCATGCAAACCTTTAGCCCTTGTAGTTATTGCAAAGCCGTACGCGGACCGGCCGCAAGCAGAAAAAAGGGAGATAGAACAAGCCACGAACCGCCCGTTGGGCGAAGGAACCCCGAGCATATCAGAGCAGATAGCCGGAATGGACAACGATCAAAGAATACAAATCCCGATTACGGATGACGAGCTTTCGGGGAAGAGCCGCGAAGAGCTCATATCCGTAATCAAATCCCTCTCGGAGGAAAACCGGCGCCTCGGATCCCGCATCGGCGAGCTCGGCTCCGAGCTTAATCACCTCACGCACCTGGGCGCCATACTCGAAGAATCGGCATTCGAGATATGCGTCCTCGATACGAAGAACCTGAGGTTCATTTACGCGAACGGAAAGATGCTCGAAAGCCTGGGCTGCACAGCCGAGGAGATATGCTCGCTCACCTTTTACGACGTCACGAAGTCGGGCAGCGTGGACAAGCACCTGGAGCCTCTCCGATCGGGCGGGTCCCCGAAGGCGGGATTTTCCACGTACCTTTTCAGGAAGGACGGGACGTGCTATCCCGTGGAGATGCACGTAAGGGCGACGGAGTGCTGCGGCTCGCAGGTGTACGCCGCCGTCGCGCTCGACGTATCGCGCCTTCTCGACGCCGAGGACAGGCTGAGGGAAACACTCGACCATCTTTCGAAGATAAACAGGTACGAGACAGTGGTCGGAATCGTGACCCGGAGCGTGCACAAGGCGGTCGATCTCCGGACGGTGCTGGAAAACGCCGTCCAGGCGATACGGCAGAACATGAAGACGGTGAACCACGTTTCGATTTACCTCGCCGAGGGCTCGGTCGCCGTCATGCACGCGCACAGGGGCTATCCCGAATGGTTCATAAAGTGCGCGGGGCGCGTGCAGTTCCCGAGGGGGGCCGTGTGGCGGACGATTATCGACGGGCGGACGCTCTACGTCCCCGACACGGACGACGACCCTCACATAGGGCCCGCCGGAAGGGAGCTCGGCGTAAAGAGCTACGTCATAGTTCCGCTGAAGAACGACGGCAAGGTGCTCGGGGCCCTGTGCATCGCGACCGACGCGAAGAACGCCTTCAGGTCGGACGAGCTCAGGGTGGTGGACATAGTATCGCGGCAGATAGAAATCGCCATGGGGAACGCCCGGTTCGTCGAGTCGCTAATAGCGTCCGAGAAATCGCTCAGGGACAAGATAGAAAAGCTCTCGAAGAAAGAGAGCTACGAGAAGATAATAAACGCGATCACGCGAAGCGCTCACGGCTCGGCCGACTTCGACGGGATAATGGAGTTCACGGTATCGAGCCTGAGGCAGATAGTGACGAAGGCCGATTTCATCTGCATACACCTGGTCGAGGACAATTCGGCCGTCCTCAAGGCGAGCTCGGGCCACGACGAGGAATACCTCGAAAAGGTAAGGCGCATCCCCTACCCGAGGGGGCTCACCTGGAAGACGATATCGAGCGGCGAAACGGGAATGTGCCTCGACACGGACAAGAAGACGGATTCGCCCGTGGGCCCGGCGGCGAAGGCGCTCGATGTAAAGAGCTATCTCTCGGTGCCCATAAGGTCCGTCGCGAGCCCGGCGGGGTGCATCACGCTCATGTCGCAGAGGAAAAACGCGTTCAGCCCGAGGGAGGTTTCTCTCCTCGAATCCATAGCCGAGCAGATAGGGCTCGCCATAGTGAACGCGCGTTACGTGCAGGAGATAGAAACCAACGAGAAGCGGCTCAAGGCCCTCGTCGGCTCCGTCGACGAGATAGTCTGCGAGATGGACGGGAACGGCGCATACCTCGGCATATGGACGGACAACGAAAGGCTCCTCGTCCGGCCGAAGGAGGAGATGCTCGGGCGGAGACTGGCGGAATTCTACCCCGCGGGCTTCGCCTCGAAGATGACCGACGTCATAAGGCGCGTCATAAGCACGCGTAAGTCCGAATCGGCCGAATACAGGATAGCGACCGACAGCGGCGAGCGCACGTTCCGCGTGCGCGTGAACGCAATTACGTCGGGCGGCGCGAGGCAGGGGACGGCGTCCGTCCTCTTCCGCGACATAACCGACAGCAAGGTGCTCGAAACGAGGCTCCTCCGCTCGCAGCGCCTCGACAGCCTCGGGAAGCTGGCCGGCGGCATAGCGCACGACCTCAACAATATCCTCCAGCCGATAATGATGTCCATACAGCTCCTCGAAGGGAAGGCCGCCGACGCGCAATCGAAAAAGTGGCTCGAAATACTCGCGACGAGCGCGCGCAGGGGCTCGGACCTCATAAAGCAGATACTCTCGTTCGCAAGGGGGCTCGAAAGCTCGAAGCAGCCCCTCGACATGAAGAATGTCGTAAGCGACGTGGAGAGGCTCGTAAGGGAGACTTTCCCCAAGCTGATAAACATACACGTCGACATAAAGGACGACCTGCCGCCCGTCCTTGCGGACCACACCCAGATAAACCAGGTGTTCATGAACCTCTGCGTGAATTCGAGGGACGCAATGCCCGGGGGCGGCGATATATTCATAAAGGCCAGGCGTCTCCGCTCAGGCCGCGAAAGCCTTCCGGAGTTTTTCGACCCGGGACACAGGGAGTACATCGAGGTATCGGTGTCCGACACGGGGACGGGCATCCCGCCCGAAGACCTCGACCGCGTCTTCGACCCGTTCTTCACGACGAAGGGGCTCGACAAGGGGACGGGACTCGGCCTCTCGACGACGTACGGCATCGTCAAGGACCACGACGGCTATATAAACCTTGAGAGCGAGCCCGGCAAGGGGACGACGTTCACTATATACCTTCCCGCGATAGAATCGGAAGACATGGAGAGCTCGGCGAGGGGGATTTATTCCGGCATACCGTACGGGAGGGGCGAGCTCATACTGGTCGTGGACGACGAGAACATGATAACGGACATGGCGAGGTCCATACTCGAAGAGTACAAGTACAGGGTGCTCGTCGCAAGCAACGGCAAGGAAGCGACCGAGCTCTTCCTCGACAGGAAGGACGAGGTGTACGCCGCTATCGTGGACATGATGATGCCGGTCATGGGCGGCAAGACGACGATAAGGACGCTCAAGAAAGAGTGCCCCGCGCTCAAGGTTATCGCGATAAGCGGGTATCAGCGCGAGCACGAGCTAGTGGACATGCACGATATAGAGGTAGACGCCTTTCTTCCGAAGCCCTTCGACGCCGAGACGCTCCTCCAGACGCTTAACCAGGTGCTGGTTTAGGCGCGCCGCGAGCGCTGACATTCGAAGTAGCAACGCTTTGCCATTGCCACCCGACGCACTTCAGGTGACTCTAGCAACGTCGGCGCTACGCTGAAAATCCCTTAATATTGCAAGCCGTGTAAACGGCGCAGCAATACATTCCCGGGCCGTCAAAATTCGCGTTAAGAAAATCGAGCGCATGAGCGTTAAGAATCCGATGTGGGGCTGTGGGCCGGTGGAGGATTTAGTGAAGAAGCGATGATTTTTAGCAGAATTTTTCCCGGCCCGTGACTTTTGCTACTTTTGGTCAAGCAAAAGTAGAAAACACTTTCTCCATACCTACCAGCCACCACCGTACGTCCCCCGCAAGGACGCCAATCCCACATGGCGTATTGCTAGTATCACCTTTCGCGCTTCAGATGCTTCTAACCTCCGAAGGTGCTACGTCGAAAGACACGCATACGTGTGTGGTCAGTCAAAAATAGAGGTCTTTTGCTTTTGTCTTTGCCTTTACCTCTACATCCCCCTTTAGGAAAAGGGGGGCAGGGGGATTTATTGTCTTTGCTTTAAAGACGAGATCCTGAATCAAGTTCAGGATGACTACAAAAAAAAGAACAAGGATAAAAACTGGATTCCCGACCCGGCTTCACCCGTGGGCTATGCCGCGGCAAGTACAGGCCTTGATACTAAAGAAGGCAAGGGCTGAGCAGTACTGGATAAACGCTTCCGCTTCAAGGTTGCGGCGTCCAATTCCTCGCTCGCTCGAAATCGTTGGGAATGACAAAAGAAACGGTGCTTCGAGTCTCTAACCCCGCTACGCCGCACTCCTGCATGCGTACACCGCTGCATCCTAGTAATTACCGTGCTGCAGGCCGCCGGTTATCGTCATGACCCAATCGCCCCAGTAGAAAAGACGCATGTTCCCGTCAACCGTCTGAACGGCGGGGTTGTCGGACCAGCCGCCGGGCGTCAGCACTTTATACATGGCGTTCTCGTCTTCGAAGATGTACTTATCGCCGTTCTCGAGCGTAACGAGGAATTCGTTCCCGGCCCGCTCGTCCAGAACCGCCACGGTGCAATCGCCGTGGTAGACGTAGAGCCCGCCCTTCCTGTCGTAGAGCGAGCAGCCGGCGTCGTCGGACACCGACGCCCTCGGCGCGGGCTCTGCATAGGCCGGGGATTGATAGTAGCCCGAGCTCTCGACACTGCTCGTGACCGCATCGTAAACACACTGGTAGTCGAACGACAGCCAGTAGCCGTCGGACTTAAGGTATTCGCCTGTGCCGGCGAGCTTGTTCTTCGTATCGGAGAGCTCGGAGAGCGTCATGTCCTCGTAATGGAAAAGCAACTTTTGCGCGTCGTAATGCTCGCCCCTGATCTTGTTGTTGATCGTCTTCTGGCAATCCTGCACCCAGCCCGTGTCGGGCGTCATGGGCGGCACGTCCGGACTGGCGATCGACGCCGCGAGCGGGGCCGCCCCGACGAGCAGAATGGTCAGGAGTTTCGTTAAAGTGCGTGAATTCATGTCTCGATATCTCCCCCCGGCAACCGTTCTATAGAATCGTTATATCATACCGCCTTTTCGAGTCAATTGTCATCCGCGGCGGACCGTCATCGGGCGATTGCACGGAATGGGCCGTCACAGGGTAGACCGCGGCAGGCATAGCGTGATATGATGAGATTCAGCACAGCCCCGAAGAGGGCATGGAAAAGGATGCGCCACGCACGGCCGAACGGCGTTATAATTAGCAGACAAAGGCCGCCATGGAGCGAAAGCCGTTCAGACAAAGGAGGATTTCACATGACAGGCACACCGCAGGTCCAGACCCGCGACAATACGCCGATGAGCATCGGCGACTGGATAATCACGATGATTCTTCTTTACATCCCCATCGTCGGGCTCATATGCCTTCTTTACTGGGCGCTCAGCAGCACGGGGAACGTGAATAGAAGGAACTTCTCGATAGCAGCCCTTATCATAAGCATTGTGGCAATGGCTTTGGTCGTCGTCGGCCTGGTTTTCTTCGGCGGTATGGCCGCGATAATGTCCGAACACGGCACCCAGCTTTAGAGGCGCGGGCTCCGGGCAAACCGGGACGGGCCTAGACGTCGATGAAGATCCCGCCCGCCTCTTCGGACGTCAGGCGTGATACCGACGTCACCTTGTCGCTGAACCCCGAGAGGGATTCCCACGACTCCCTGCCGGAGACGTCTATAAGTACGGAGTAGACCTTAAACCCGAGCCTCGATTTCTCGCGCCTGAATTTTTCGAGCCACTCGCCGCCGACCGCCGCCTCGCCGTCTGTGATGAATACTATGTCGCCCCTCTTCCACTTGGAATCCGAGAGTATGCCGAGGGCCCTGTCGAGGGGCTCTTCGAAGCTGGTCCCCCCGCCCGGGAAGTATTCGGCGAGCTCGAAGATGTCGGCTTCCCTCATGCCCCAGCCGCCCCTGCCCTCGCGCGGGTCCGTCTCGAACACCTTGCCCGGCTGCCCCCCGGAGGAGAACACGATTATCGCCGCCTTACGCCTTTCGCGCTTGGCGATGTCGAGCAGCGTGAGGCAGACGCCCTTGGACCACAGCTCTTTTTTACCTTCCATCGACGAGCTCCCGTCGAGGCAAACGACCATCGGCCCCCTTCCCTTCTCCTCGCGAAGCGAGTATTGAAGGAGCCTCCCCTCGACGAGCCGCTTTTTGAAGTCCGAACGGAAGGCCTCGTTCCCGAGGAGCACCATCTCGGACGGTATTATGCGCCCGAGGTCGTCCCCCGAAGCTATGTCGAACACCTCGGCGCCCCTCCGCGACCACGACTTACGGCGGCCCCTGAGCATTTCTTCCTTGAGGCTCCCGACGATGAGCGAAAGACGCCTCAGCTTCTCGTTCGAATTCAGCTTCGCCGCGAGGTCGAGCTTTTCGCCCGCGGGCCTTTCGGCCGGGGCCCCCATCGACGAGCTCCACGACTGTACCTCGTCGTCGGAGTTCTCGACCCTCTCGGACGTCTCCTTCATCGACGCCCTGACCATCTTCTTTAAATTGACGGACGACTTCTCGTGCCTCTCTTCCAGCTCGTCCGAAAGCTCGCCGAGCTCTTCCTCGGCGTCCCCGAGCTCATCCTTCTTTTCGTCCCTGAGCTTCTTGAACGCCTCGTTCTCCCCGCCGCCCTCGTTCTCGTCCCAGGTCTCCATCTCGTCCCGTATCTCGTCCACCTCGCTCTCGGCGGCGTCCGTCTGCCATTCCCTGACGAGCGACCTCTCCCCCGGCCCGTCCCCGGACCTGAGCCATTCGAGGACGCTCCGCCCCATCTCGACGGTAGCCAGCGCCGAGTGGAACTCGTCGAGAACCGTCTCCTCCCTCATCTCCTTGTACGAGGCGTCCGCGAGGACTTCCTTCATTATGCGCCTCGGGAGGAGCGCGCTTTTCCTGAGCGAGTCGTCCGGGGTGAAGACGACGTTGTGCTTGAAGAACGAAGCGAACAGGTCCTCCATGAGCGGCGCGAACCCCGGGAGGAGCGAGGAGCCCCTTTCGATCAAATCCCGGAGCTCCGAGGACGAATCGACGAGGTTCGAGTACGCCTCCCTGTCGAAGGAATCCGCCTCGATGTTATTGAGCCCTTTCGCGCGCGCCATAGGAATAAAGCTTACACCCCGGCGCGGGAGTATCAATTTTCACGGGACATGTTAAAATTCCTCACTCCCCCGACAACCAGCGGACAGCTACGAATGAGACTTAACAACACAGAGCTAAGGGCCGTCGTAACGGTGGCCATTATCATGGCCTCCAGGCTTCTCGGCATATTCCTTATACTGCCCGTGTTCAGCGTCTACGCCGAAAAGTACCCGGGGTCGAGCATCGCGATGGCCGGGGTCGCGTTCGGCATATACGCCCTCGCCCAGAGCTTCCTTCAAATACCCTTCGGATGGGCGAGCGACAAGCTCGGGAGAAAGCCGGTTTTATTGATCGGGATTCTTATATTCACTGTCGGAAGCGTTTTGTGCGGCATGGCCGAGACCATAGGGGGGCTCATTCTGGGGCGCATCATACAGGGCACGGGGGCCGTGAGCTCGGTGGCGATCGCCGCGCTCGGCGACCTTACGCGGCCCCAGGTGAGGGCGCAGTCGTTCACCATCGTCGGCATAACTATAGGAGTCGCTTTCCTGGCGGCGATAATCGCGGGCCCGCTCCTGGCGTCGCACATCGGATTTTCGAGCGTGTTCTACGTCCTGGCGGCGCTCGGAGGCGTAACCCTCATCCTGACGCTGTTCTTCTTCCCCAGGATAGAGGGCGGGGAGCCCGTCGGCGAGCGACACGGGTTCAGGAAGCTCCTCTGCATGCCCGAGATGCGAAGGCTCCTTCTTGCGACCGTAGTCGTTTCGCTCTCGGTGAACCTCTTCGTATTCGTGTACCCGCTCACGTGGACGTCGCTCGGAGTGAGCGACGCGGACCTCTGGAAGGTGTATCTCATATCCCTCCTCCCGGCGGCGCTGTTCGTGTTCCCGGCGGTGAGGACGGCCGAAAAGAGGGGGCGCATCGGCGCCGTGGTCAGGGCCGGGTGGGCGCTCATAGCGCTCGCATTCCTGACGTATCCCTTCCTCGCCGGGGCGGCGCTCCTGTTTTACGGCGCGGGGATGCTCTTCTTCGCGGGGCACACAATAATGCAGTCCATACTGCCGGCGTTCGTAACGCAGAGGGTGGGCCAGGCCAACAGGGGGGCGGCCACCGGGCTCTATAACCTGCTCTCGTTCGCGGGCTCGGCGGCGGGCGGCATGATGGCCGGGTACCTCTATCACGTACACCCCTCCGCGCCGCTGACGGTGGGGTTCCTCATCATAATCGTCTGGGGCCTCGCCGGTCTCCCGGCTGCGCCTGAGATAACCGGCCCGGAGTAGGCGGTATGGAAGACACGCGGCGCACCGCCGTCCGGACCAACCCCGATTTAAAACGTCGTATCGGAACAGAGGCCGACTGTAACGCCGCTTCCTGAAAGGTGCGGCCCCCCAAGCCCGCGCATACCGATCCCCTGACCGGCTTTACGAGATAAATATGTCGTGGGGTTATCGGCTTAAAGTGAGTGCCCGGAAGCGGCGGGTAGAAGCGATGTCAGGTCACGCATTCAACGAAGCGAGATTAGAGATTAAAGCACCACTCGCGCGAAAAGTAATATGTAACTCAATCTTCGCTACGTCGAATCCCGCACACTTCGCGCGCTTTAATAACGAAGCGAGAGAATAAATTCTTAAGCGGAGATCGCGCGTCAGGTGGCGACACCGCCTGCGGTGCTACGTCGATTCCCTGCGGGCGGGGCCCGCTATTCGTCGTGTATCGCCTTGTTGACCTTTTCTAAAAGCTCGGGCGGAATGGAATCCATCCCGTGGTCTTCTTTAGCGTGCTTTTCGGCCTGGCGCATGATTTCCTCTACCGAATCGCCCTTCGCTTCGAAGTCGCAGTCAACTCCCACTTCCCTGCAGCGCAGAACCTTTGCCATGATTTACCTCCCCGGAGAAATTTGCTCTTCTGTTTCGATTATATAATTTCGCGGGCAGCCGAGTCAATCGTTTTCGAGTCCGGATACCTCGCCGGACCGGGGACACCGGACGGCCGGGGATAAAGATAAAGCACAAAGAAATCAGGCCTTTTATACCTCGAAATTAAAAAACAGGGACGATTTACAATTAAAAGGAGAGTTCTTTCACCTCGAAATCCGGAAAATTTTTTCACGCACGGTCTATCGGCTATTAACATCACTTCATCAATCAAGCGAGCCATGCGGCAAACAGAAGGTGCATAGTGCTCGCCATCCATAACAAATATTTATCTCCCTTAATTATCTCTCCGGCACAAAGACAATCATCTATATAGACGCTTAACATTAAACTTTATAAATGCGCTGTAATTATCTGTAATTACAACTAAAATATTGCTCAATTGCTCTTTGAATTCCGCTTTCGATGTGCTATGATTGCGAATCAAAAACAGAAGGAGGATATATAAGTGAATTCGACCGGATTTCTCACCCTGATTTTATTTTTGACCTTTTCCTTTTCAGCCGCTTCGAATGCGGAGATCGAGCTCGTCAACGGGTCCGTGAGCGGCCTCGGCGACCAGACGATACCGTTCACCGAAGGCGGTTTCGAGCTGCCGGCCGGGCCCCAGGGGTCGTTCGAGCTCCTGGTTTGCGCCACGAGCTCGACCGGCGGTAATACTTTCTTCGATCCGATCCCGGACTCGCTCGGCACCATCAGCGTCGCGTCCTGCCAGCCGTCGCCGCAGGGCACCTGCGTCGCGGGCATCTGGGGGCAGAACACGTCGAGCCCCGATTACAGGGAAGGCGTTTGCATCTGGACGGACCCGGCCACGGTTTACGTCGCCGGCGTATTCAGGTGGACCGGCGTCGACCCTAACGAGCCGATAACAGGCATCGACTGCAATACCGGAATCGGCCAGATCGCAACCGCGCCTTCCATAACGGTTGAAGAGGGCTCGGGGATTGTCAGGGTATTCACGTTCGGCGTCAGCTTCACCGACCAGCTCATTACCGCGAACGAAGTCCTCCAGGGGAGCATTTCTGCGCTTGCGCTTTCGGAGAATCGTGACAACTTCCAGGGGGTCTTTCTAAGGGAATTCGCCTCCGTTGCCGAAGAGAGCGGCCCGACGGGTCCGTTAGCCGTCAACCTCGCCGAGGAAATCGGCGAGCCCGAGGCGCAGGCTCCGTGGAGGGCGTGCACGATCGGCCTCAGGGCCCGCTCGCTCGCAAGGCCTATACCGACCATGTCCGAGTGGGGCATGGGCGTATTCGCCGCCCTTGCGGCCTCGGCTTCCATATGGGCGATAAGACGGAGGACGAGGACGGCGTAAGAACCTCCCAATCGAAACGATTCGACGAAAGGGGAGCGGCCTCTTTTTATCCCCTTCAGACATCCCGATGACGCGGCGCACCCGGCGCGTTCCGGCCGCGTGAATCCCCCGCCCTCCTGAATGCATCATAACTGTCGTGACAACACCGGCCGAATGCCGGGGGTTCGGGGTCGGACAGGAATCCGCACAATTCACGACGTTTAAGAGCCGGTTTCGAATCGAAACCACAATTCCAGTCCGAAAAAGCGCGGGATTGGGGGCTCTTACGCCGTTTTTCGAGAAATATATGAATCCCGGCCCTTGTATTTGCACTCTAACTGTATATATAAGAGATAGGGGGGGTGTGAACAAAAAATGAAATCCATAGAAAGAGACATGGAAAGCATGCATTACGGCGACTACGAGGAAGCCGAAACCGATTTCCCCGTCACCGGGGAAGAGGAAACGGCCGAGGGGGCGGAATACGCCTACGAGGACGAATCCCAAGAGCCGGGCTACAGGGCCGGTGACCCCGGCGGGTACCGCCCGCGCAGCAAGAAGGAGGCCGACAAGGCAAGGCCCGGACGCTACGAAGAAGAGAAGGTGCTCCAGGTTTACTTCAGGGACCTTCTGACCGAGCCGCTCCTTACGCGGGCCGACGAGCAGGAGCTCGGGGCCGCCATAAAGGAATGCGAGAAGAAAGTAAAGGAGATCCAGAAGCAGGTCGAGCTTCTGACCAGCCCGCGGAGAAAAAAGAAGACCGGAGAGAACGTCGATACGCTCGGCGCCGAGATGAAGGAATATTCCGAGAAGGCGCACGAGCTCAAGGCCCGCTTCATAAAATCGAACCTGAGGCTGGTCGTGAGCATAGCCAAGAAGCACCTCGGGCGAGGGCTCCCGCTTACGGACCTCGTCCAGGAGGGGAACCTCGGGCTCATGAGGGCCGTCGAAAAGTTCGACCATACGAAGGGATTCAAGTTCTCGACCTACGCCGCGTGGTGGATACAGCAGTCGCTCTCCCGCGCGATAGCCGAGAAAACGAAAACGATCAAGGTGCCCGTCTACGTCATGGAGCAGTCGGGGAAGGTATTCAGGGCGAAGTACGCCCTGATAGAGGAAACGGGCAAGAGCCCGCTCCCGCACGAGATAGCCGAAAAGGCCGATCTCTCGGTGGACATAGTAAAGGCCGTTCTCGACGGCTCGGACGGAACGCTGTCGCTCGACAGGCCGATAAGCGGCGACGCCGGGAGGAGCTACATGGACCTTCTTCCCGACAGCGAGACATACGGCCAGGAGACGTCCCACGCCGAGAAGGAGATGAAGGACCTTCTCGAAGAGACGCTGTCCGTCCTCACGGACAAAGAGGCCGAGATCATAAGGATGAGATACGGGCTCGATACGGACAAGGTATACACGCTCGACGAGATAGGCGGGAAGTTCGGCGTCACGAGGGAGCGGATAAGGCAGATAGAAAAGGCCGCTCTCAAGAAGATGGCGGAATCCGCCAACGGCGACGCGCTCAAGAGCTGCCTGTCGTAAACGACCGGGGGCCAGGCGGGCAGCTTTCGGGTGCGGACCATAGTATGATAATTTCGACCTGGACATGGCCCTGCAGGGAGCCGGGTCGAGCTCCCTCCAGCCGTTTTCTATATCCGGCATCGAACATCCCATTTAGGTTAAACAATAATCTTTTACCCTTAATTCTCGATAATTCTCGATTGACGTGAATCTTTTTATCATTATTCTCAATTGACATGGCTTAAAAGTGAGGGGGAGGCCGGTATAGAAATCATTTTTCCGCCTCCGCAAGAATCTTATATTAGGGGTGAAAAATGCCTGACAATCTAACACTAAAACTCGTACATTGCAGACCGTCTATATACAACGACAACCATCGCCTGTCACTTGAAACCATCGACCCGGGAGACGGCAAGACAATCCGGCTCCTGCAATCCCAGAACGTACCCGAAAACCAGCTCGCCGCGTTGGAATTCAACGGTGAAATCTACATCGCCGGTACAGAAAAATCCGCGCCTTCGTTGCCCTTCGATAAAATATACAAGCTCACGGAAATGCAGAAGCACGAAATAAAAGCCTGAGCGCATGTGAAAACGACAGCAATACTTATCCCGGAACCGCCGCCTCTTATACATCACCAAAACTTTCGCAATCGACCTCCCGGGCTGAATCGAGCGGCCCATACCCCAAAACCAAGCCGGCCGGATAAAAAATACCTTAACCGGCGTCATAACAAATTATTGATTGTGGAGATTATCTGTATTATTATATTTGCGAATTCACAATTCGCGATTCGCGAATTATGAACATAAGGTGATAATATGAAAAAGCATAGAGGTATGAGGCCTCAGGATGTGGCGATACTAATATGGATAGCCTCGTTAAAAGAGCAGTGGCTTATAAGGGATGTCTCCTTTAAGCTGAAAATAAGCGCAGGCGAGGTAAGCGAGTCGCTCTCCAGATCGTCTTACGCCGGACTCATTAGCGCCGATAAAAGAAACGTTATGAAAGATGCCTTGCTCGAATTCATTGAACACGGCCTCAAATACGTCTTCCCCATACGGCCCGGATCCATAGTGCGCGGAATGCCGACGGCGCACTCCGCCCCTCCCCTGAACCGAATTATCAGGAGCGGCAATGATTTCGTATGGCCCTGGCCCCACGGGAATCGCCGCGGAGAGGCGATAGAGCCCCTTTATCCGAAGGCGCCGGATGCATGTCACGAGGACGAAAGCCTTCACGAATTACTGGCCCTCGTGGACGCTGTGAGGCTGGGGAAACCGAGGGAGGTGAAATCCGCACTGGAAGAAATCATCTGGAGGATTCATTCGACGAATGAGAATACGAGAAGCAAACCTCGAAGCCATAAGAGCGGTCGCCAAGGCTCTCGGGGAAATTAACGGCCGTATAGCTTACGTGGGCGGAGCAGTCGTCGCCCTGTACGCCGACGACCCGGCCGCCGACAACGCAAGACCCACAATTGACATAGACATGGTAGTCCGGATAACCGGTGAGAGAGTTGAGCCGTCTCGAGGAAGAGCTCGGCGAAAGAGGCTTTATGCGGGACTCTTTCGAGAATGTCATATGCAGGTTCAGGCTCTGGGATATTCTCGTCGATGTGATGAGCACGAGCGAAGTCGGATGTGCGTCTTCAAACAGTTGGTTTAAATCCGGCATGAAACATCTCCGAAAAGTCGATGCCGGAGGCATTGAAATCAACATTCTGGATACTCCTCATTTTCCGGCGACAAAATTCGAGGCCTATAGCGGCAGGGGACAAAACGACCCGCGCACAAGTCCCGACTTCGAGGATATCGTTTATATAGTGGACAACAATATCGGATTCATCGAAGAAGTGTTGAACGCGCCTCCGGAAGTCAGAACATACCTTGTGAAGCGGTTTGGGGAAATAACCGAATCTCCCTCGATGCAGGAAGCGCCGGAGGCCCACCTTCCATACCAGACGCGCGCCGGAAGAATCGCCGTTATAAACGACAAGCTCCGCAAGATTACCTAAAACAAGATTTCTTTCGAAGAATGAGGACCCCACTGCATTTGCCACCACGTTCCATCCTGTGATAGAATCGCATGGTATCTCGTTCCTGGAGGATGTGAATGTTCCGAATCACAGCGGCTTTATCCGTACCGGTTTTATCCTTCCTCGCTTTTCTCGTTTTATTTTCCGCGCAGGCGGACGCGCGAATGATTCTGGTAGGCGGCGGCATAAACAACAACTCCGACTTCAACGGCACAGAGGGCACGGTTCAGCTCTCGGGCGCGGACGCTCCCGGAAACCTCGACGTCGTCGTCTGCTCGACGTTCTCGACCGGCACGAATTCCTTCCTGCTCCCTTCGCCGGGCGACTGGTCCCCGGCGGCGGAATCGAGCTGCGGAGGGGGCTCCTGCATACTCGGCATATATACGAAGCCGGCCGGGTCGGGCCTGGACGAAACCATATGCAGCTGGACGCAGAACACCGACGTCTTCACGGGCGCCGTGCTGAGATACGCCGGGGCCGATGCGGACGATCCGGTCATCGACTCGGCGTGCACGAGCGAAGTCTCCGGCACCTTTACCGCCCCTTCGGTAGCCACGGAGGCGAACTCGACGGTAATCCGCGTCTTTGCACTGGGCGGGAACGAATTCCTCCTGCCCAACCAGGAGATTGTCGAGGAGGTGTTCTCCACGGCTGCAATAAGCTCCTCGGATCAATTTTCCTTAATAATAGGGGTTAGCAGCTATTTCCCGACTGCCGGACAAACCGGCGAGCTGGCTTTTCCCGTCGGTATCGCGATCCCGTGGACGGCCTGCACCATAGCACTCAGATCGGCGACTACCCCGATACCGGCGATGTCCGAATGGGGGCTGATGGCGTTCGCCGGAATAGCGGGAATAGTGTCCCTGCTCGTTATCAGGAGAAGGGCCAAGACGGCTTAATAGCCCGGTGGACGCACCTCACGCGTCCGCATTTACGGGGCGTCCGGGCTCCCTCCGGCCGGGGGGAGCCTTAACCATGCGCCAACGCGCCGTCATCCGTAAAATCCGCCAAAATTCAGGTGGAATGCCGGTAAATTAGCGAGTACAATTGAAGTATCGACCGAAGGCGGAGGCACCGTCCGCAGACTGGGCCCGTGCGTCCGCTAACCTTTTCCCCCGATTTTCAGGAAACGGGACGGTCACATTCATGCCATGGCGCGCCCCCGGACGCGCCGGAAACAAACTGGAGGAGAGAACAAAAGGCTCATGATTTACGGAAGGTCATTATTCTGGTTCAAGCGGGATCTTAGGGCCGTCGACAACACCGGCCTTTCGAACGCCGTCAGGGACAGCAGGGAAATAATACCGGTATACGTGCTGGAAGACGGGATTCTGTCGAAGCAGCCCGAGGGGAGCAAGCGCGTCGCATTCCTCGCAGACGCGCTCCTCGCGCTCGACCGCAAGCTGAGGGCGCTCGGCTCGTACCTTATGATAGTTCGCGGGAAGGCCGAGGAGGTCATACCCGCGCTCGTCAAAACGCATCAGATAGAGGCCGTGTATTCGAACAGGGCGTACGGATTCTCCGGGGTGAAAAGGGACCTCGGCGTCGAGCACCAGTGCAGGTTGAGCGGGGTCGCGTTCAAGAAGTTCGACGACACGTTCCTCGTCCCGCCGCACGAGCTCGACCAGAGGAAAACATTCAGCTCGTTCTTCAGCCTGTGGCAGGGGAAACGCAAGCACCCTCCCCTCCCCGGCCCCGAGCGCATCGAATCGCCGGCGCTCGAAATCCCGCCCGCCGAAAAAGAGCTCGAGCCGCTGGGCCCGGGCAGGATCGCCGGATGGCCGATAGACTTCCCCGAAAAGAGGCTCCACGATTTCGATTTCGCGGCCTACGCCGAGACGCGCGAGTGCCCGTGGATGGACGGCACGTCCAGGCTGTCGCCGTATCTCAGGTTCGGCGTCGTATCCATAAGGCGGGTTTACGAGGCGGCTTCGGGCGGGAGCCCGGCCACGTCGGCCTTCGTCTCCGAGCTCGCCTGGAGGGAGTTCTGGTATCACGTCATGCATCACTTCCCCGAAACGCGCGGCCTCGAATTCCAGGAGAAGCGCCGGAACATAAGATGGATAAACACAGAGGTCTGGTACGACGCGTGGCGCGAGGGCCGGACGGGCTACCCGATAGTGGACGCCGGGATGAAGCAGCTCGAAGAGGAAGGCTGGATGCACAACCGGGTGAGGATGATCGTCGCCTCGTTCCTGACGAAGGACCTCATCACCGACTGGCGCTGGGGCGACAGGCATTTCTTCGACCACCTTATCGATTACGACGAGACGGTGGACATAGGCAACTGGCAGTGGTCGGCGTCGTGCGGGGCCGACCCGAAGCCGTTCAGGATTTTCAACCCGCTGCTGCAGTCGCAGAACTTCGACCCGGACTGCGTATATATAAAGAGATACATCCCGGAGCTTACGGACGTCGAGCCCGAAAAGATACACAACCCTCTAACGTACAAGCTCCCGTACCAGAAGCCCATAGTCAACCACTACGAGATGCGGAACCTCGCGCACGAGGTGTACTCGGGCAGCCGCGTAGACGACGAGTACATTTCGCAGCTTAAGAAAGACACGGGCCTCCCGTGACGCCGCCCCCGAGCGCAGCTCCGCCGCGCCGCTAGGGGTTTCATGCGATATTCGCTAAACTTACCCCTGGAGGCCGCAACATGGCTATCAGCGTGCTCATGGTTTACGAGCCCCTCCGGTCGGTCGGGGATCAGGACTACTGGAGGAGCTACATAAAATTCTACGAGCAGTTCAGGGACGGCCCGGCGACGCCGCAGTCGGTGTGGTACGGGAGGGAGTACGAGACCTTCAGGGAATCGTTCTCCGCCGAGACGGGGGTCTCGAAGGACGCCATACGGGACTGCTTTTTCTTCAGGGACGAGGACGGCGAGTACTACCTTACGCCCGTTGGCCGGAAAGCGAACGTCAACATGTTCACCGCCGAGGATTTCATACCGCTCGAATGGTTCCTGATGTACCGGGGCGAGGAAAAGAAGTACTTCTACACGCACACCGGGTGGGGGGCCGTCAGGCAGGACGCGATCTACTACAGGACCCGGCTCGGGGACGCCGCCGCGCGCCTCGAAGAGGCCGGGCGGGACATAGAGGCGTGGACGGCCTCGGGGCCCGGGCCGGTATCCGCCATCGTCGAAGACCTCGCCGCCGGGGCGAGGAACCTCCGGCACTGGCTTTCGTCCTTCGACGAGAGCAGCTTCGTGCTGCTGAATTACGGCGAGATAAGCACCCGCATCGCGCCCGGCTCGCTCAGGAACGAAGACTCCGTTTCGGAGCTCGGGAACGCCCTTCTCCTCGCAAGGGAGAACGACCCCGGGCGCGCGGGGACGGCGCTCATGGCGCTCGTCGCGAAATGGGATTCCATAAACGGCGCCCTCACCGGCGCGGCGGAGAAGAAGTCGTCCACGCTCCAGTAGGCGCACCTTTCGAGGAACACCCGGAATGAGACAGTTCCCGAGGCCGAGGATAATCGCCAGCAGGTGCTTCGAGTTCGATGCTTGCAGGTACAACGGTCAAAAAATACCCAACGGCTTCGTAGCCTCCTTCGCGCCCTACGTCGATTTCGTGCCCGTATGCCCCGAGCTCGAAATAGGGCTGGGGCGCCGCGCGACCCGATAAAGGTGGTGAGCGGGCCCGGCGGGCGGAGGCTCGTGCAGCCCGCTACCGGGAGAGACCTCACGGACGCGATGAACGGCTTTGCAGACGGGTTCGTCGGGGGCATAAACGATGCCGACGGCTTCATACTCAAGAGCCGCTCGCCCTCCTGTGGCATAAAGGATGCCTGGGAATTCCCCGGCGCCGAAAGCGAAACAGCCTCGGGCAAGGGCGCGGGATTCTTCGCCGCGAAGGTGCTCGAAAGATTCCCCTGCCTCCCGGTGGAGGACGAGGGGAGGCTCCTCGATTTCAGTGTGAGGGAGAGCTTCCTTACGAGGGTCTACGCGCTTGTGCGTTTCAGGGAGGCGAGAGAGGCGGGCACGATGCGCGCGCTCGCCGGGTTCCAGGCCGAGAACAAGCTCCTCCTCATGGCCCGCAGCCGGGACGGGATGCGCACGCTCGGGAGAATCGCCGCCAACCCGCGCGGACTGCCGACGGAGAGCGTCCTGGAAGAATACGGCGCGAGGCTCGCGAAGACGCTTGCGCTTCTCCCCCGAAGGGCGTCCGACGTGAACGTCCTCATGCACGCGATGGGGTATTTCCGGGACGAGCTCGCCGGGAAGGAAAAGGCGTATTTCCTTTCGCTCCTGGACGACTTCAGAGAGGGGCGCATACCGCTTTCGGCCGTGATAACCGTCGTGGGCTCGTGGATAGTGAAATACGGCGAAGAGTACCTCGAGGCCCAGACCTGCTTCCGCCCCTACCCCCCGGGACTAATGGAGCCCGGCGATCCCGGCAAGGGGCGCGATATATGATCCCGTCCCGGCGGCCCTGAACGGAATCCCGGAGGGCCCGTGAAACGTATACTCATAAGGAGGCGATCGAGACCGCGCCGAAACCGCTGGCACGACCCGCGAGAGGTGAAAAAATTATAAGAATTCTCGGAATTATATGTTAAAGTTTAGTGGGGGGATTCGTAAAAAGATGAGAAAGATACTGTTACTTCTACCTTTTCTGCTGGCTGCCGGGTGCAGCCGCCCGAGCGTTTACATTCCCGAATCATACAGGACGAAGAGGCCCTCGGAAGCCGAATCGAAGGCAAAAGAAACTGAATCGGCCATAGTCACGTCGGGGAAGAGCGAAGAGTACACCAACTTCAAGGCGCCTTATAACGAGGTGTGGACGGCGGCGCTCGAAAGCGTCGAGTTCCTCAAGTGGCCGATCGCTTTCATCGACCCCGCCGAGGGCGTGATAAGGCTGAAAGAAGCATACGTTTACAGGAAGAACGGAAAGCTCCTCCGCGCGTACACCTATCCATCGAAGGCCGACATCCAATCGTCGTCGATAAACGACTACCTCGAAAAGATCGCGAAGTATACGCCGGGGACGGCCGATACCGTCTACACGCAGGAGAATCTCAAGGTCACGCTGAAGAAGATTTCGGACGAAGTCACGGAAGTGAAGATAGATTATTCCATCAGACCCTACACATACCAGGGGACGATCGGGTACGAGGTGCTCTCGAACGGGTACATCGATTCGATGATCATAGACAAGATGAAAGAAGAGATCACCCCCCGGCCGGTAGCGCGCAACTGAGATGAACACCCTCCTCCTCGCCGCCGGGATAGTCGTATGTTTCGCCGCGCTCTTCTTGCTCGAACGGTATTACAGCGGCGGGAAGAAGAACGGGGACGAGGAAGGGGAGTGACGCGCAAAGTGTCTTCTTCGACGCGTAGAGTCTGATACTCAGCACTCTTCGCGCGCCTGCTGCCGCAGAATCACAGCCCTAGCTACAAAACACCTAAATATTGCAAGCCGTGTAAACGGCGAAGCAATACCCCTCCGGGCCGGCGGGCCACGCCCGCTGGAATTCGAAGTGGCAACATTACGTTATTACCACTCACCGCTCCTTATCCACTATGGATTCACGCCCCACCCTACGAATCTCATATTATTGCAAGCCGCTTGCGGCGCGGCAATACCCCTCCGGGCCGTCAAAATTCGCGTTAAGAAAATCGAGTGCATGAGCGTTAAAAATCCGATGTGGGGCTGTGGGCCGGTGGAGGATTTAGCGAAGGAACGATGATTTTTAGCAGAATTTTTCCCGGCCCGTGACTTTTGCTACTTTTGGTCAAGCAAAAGTAGAAAGCCTTATTCCGACCTCACCAATTAAGTACAAAACTTCCCCTTCAGCCGCTGGCGGACCGTGTCCGCTGACAATCGAAGTAGCGGCGTCTTGCTAATATCACCTGTCGCACTTCACGTGGTTTCAGCAACTTCGGTGCTACGTCGAAAATCACACGTACGTGTGTGGTCAGCCAAAAGTAGAAGTAGTTAATACTTTTGCCTCTCTTATTTTTAAAAACTGGATTCCCGATACAGGCATTCGGGAATGACAACCAGAGGATTGTTGCTTTATAGAGCGGTACCAGATAAACGCCTACGCGATAAGGTAACGGCGTCCGATTTCGAGCGAGCGAGGAATCATTGTTCAGAATGACGCGAGTGGGGGTCGTGGCTCGCAGCCGCGACATCGGATTCATGCACGCGCGGCGTGCTGGATTCCCGATTAAGACACTCGGGAATGACAGCCAGAGGGTTGATGTCCTATGGAGCAATACTGAATAGACGTCGAGGATTTAGGTGAAGGCGTCCGATTCCTCGTTCGAAATCGTTGGGAATGACAAAAAATATGCCTCTTCGTGATCATGCACACGTGTGTGCCTACGGCTTGAATAAACCCATCTTCGAAATTATCTCGTCCATGTTCCCCTGGGCGACCTCGCGGGCGCGGCGCGTGCCTTCGTGGAGAATATCACGCACGTCGCCCGGCCTCGACTCGTAGAACCTTCGTTTCTCGCGTATGGGTTCGAGTAGCTCGTTTATGGCGCGGGCGAGCTTCTTCTTCACCTCGACGTCGCCGACCTTGCCGGCGCGGTAGCGGGTCTTGAGGTCCTCTATTTCCCCGGCGTTCGTGTTGAACGCATCGTGGTAGATAAAGACGGGGTTGCCCTCGACCGTGCCGGGTATGTCGGCCCGGATGCGGTTGGGGTCGGTGTACATGGTCCGGACGCGCGCCTCGACCTCCTTCGGGTCGTCGGAGAGGTATATACAGTTGTCGAGGCTCTTCGACATCTTGCGGTTCCCGTCCGTCCCGACGAGGCGCGACGTCTCGCTTATGACGGGCTCGGGCTCGGTGAAGTATTCCCCGTAGAGGAAGTTGAACCTCCGGGCGAGCTCGCGCGTGAGCTCTATGTGGCTAAGCTGGTCCTCGCCGACGGGGACCTTCGTCGCCTTGAACATGAGAATGTCGGCGGCCATGAGGACGGGGTACCCGAGGAGGCCGACGGAGTAGTTCTCGCCGACGCCCATGTCCTGGATCTTCTCCTTCAGGGTCGGGATGCGCTCGGCGCGAGGGACGCCGCAGAACATGGCGAGTATGGCGTAGAGCTCGGTGATGTAGGGAATCTGCGACTGGACGTAGAACGTGGACTTGTCCGGGTCCATCCCGACGGCGAGCCAGTCCATGACCATTTCGAGCGTGTTGCGCTCGACCTCGCCGACCTTGTCGTAATGTGTCGTCAGCATGTGGAGGTCGGCTACGAGGAAGAAGCAGTCGTAGTCGTCCTGGAATTTTATACGGTTCACGAGCGAGCCCACGAGATGCCCCAGGTGAAGCCGCCCGGTGGGCCTGTCCCCCGTGACGAGGATCGGTTTATTTGCCGTCATGCGTCGTTACTCCCTTCAATTATCGTATGTTTAAGGGGATTAATATACATGGAGGTAAAGAAAATGTCTTTTTCTGACATTTGATGTGTCGGAATCGGATACCAGACTGTCAGAACGACTAAAATATTTAAATTTGAACGCTTTTATTCCGACAAAATATTTTATAATAAACTCACAGATGCGACGCGGTGAAAACAAATGATCAAGGTTTCCCTCGGAAAAGCGAAAATGCGAATGGATGAGCTCCTGGAACGAGTCGAAGAAGGCGAAGAAGTCGTTATAACCCGCGGAGGGAGACCCGTCGCAAAGCTCGTTCCTCTCACGGAGGCATCCACGAAACCCGTGCGCAAATTGGGCTCGGCAAAAGGCAAAATCATAATAGCCGATGATTTCGACGAACCCGTCGAAGATTTTAATTCTATATAACAGGTGAAGATGAGATCCTGAATGTTTTGGTTTGTGTCACTATGGAGCAGTACCAGACAGACTTTCGTGCAGTCTGCCGAGGGCTCTCGATTCCTCGCCCCGCCCTCTATTATTCCGCCTTGCGGCCATTTAATCTATTGCGTATCAAACCTGTTTCAAGGAGGCCTTTCATGCGATTCATGTTCAAAGTAAATATTTCGGTCGAAGCCGGCAACGAGGCCGCCAGGAGGGGCGAGCTGGGCCCGAAGATACAGGCCATAATCGAAGAGCAGAAGCCGGAATCGATATACTTCCTCGCCGACAACGGCGAGAGAACCGCCGTATTCGTCGTAGAGATGAACGACGCTTCGGACATTCCGAGAATAGGCGAGCCGTGGTTCCTCGCGTTCGATGCCGCTCTCGAGGTTCAGCCCGTCATGACGCCCGCCGACCTTGCCAAGGCCGCGCCGCACATAGACGCCGCCGTAAAAAAACACGGGTGACGGAATCCCGGCGGTTTAATATGCACTGAAACAGGCGAGGCGCGGCGGTCATCCCCGCGCTTCGCTTTGTATAACCCCCCTTCCGGTATATCCTGATATATCATGGTTTCCCTTTACGTGCTCGTTATCGCGACCGCCGCGTTCAGGATTGCGGGTATTCTCGGCATAAAGATATTCCGCGGCTTCTCCGACTGCCTCCGCTACGGGTTCGCCGTAATGTTCGTCTTCACCGGGGTCTCGCACTTTACTACGCTCAAGGACGACTTCGTCCGCATGATACCGTTCGAGTTTTTCAGGAACGACGCGACTGTATACGCCACCGGGGCAATCGAGATCGCGGGCGCGCTCTGGCTCGCGTCGGGAAGACGCGTCGGTACGATCTGCGTCCTGTTTATCGTCTTCCTGGCCGCAGTCCTGCCGGCCAACATTTACGCGTCGGTCAACGACATCACGCTCGGCGGGAGGCCGCCCACCGAGCTCCACCTGAGGGTGATGGCCCAGGTCCTGTACATGGTGCTCCTGGCGTTCGTCGGGTTCGCGGGCATGCACCGGAGCCGCGGCGGGTAGGCGGATGCCGGGGCTGGGTCACGGGCCTCGCCACGAGCCCCATGACGGCCGCGCCTTGCAGTAGTTACAATATGCAACTATACTATATTCATGGCTAATATAACCATCAGGAATATATCCCAGTCCGTATTCGACAAGCTTAAGCTCATATCCCGAAGGGAAAAAAGAAGCCTCAATAACGAAATACTCCGCGTCATCGAGCTCGGCTTGTCGAAGATCGAGACGGATACCGGCACGGTTTCGAGCCCGATAAGCAAGGAAACCCAGCTTGCCCTGTGGAGAGATTTGTCGGGAAAATGGAGCGACAGACGAAGCGCCAAAACCATAATCAAGGAAATTTACGAGGCGAGAACGCCCGGACGAGAAGTTGAATTATGATACTTCTCGATACCGATATCTGCATAGAGCTCCTCCGCGGCAACAAGAAAATCATGGAGCGCCGCAACGAATACGACGCCGGGACAGGAATAAGCTTCATGACTGTAGCCGAGCTTTACTACGGGGCTGAGTCTTCATCCAGAAAGGCCGAGAACACGAGCCTGATACAGCAGTTCTTCCTCACCGTCACCGTCATTCACACCGATTACGACATACTCAGAAGGTTCGGTATTCTCAAGGCGGCGCTTAAAAAGGAATCCACGCTCCTCCCCGACGCTGACCTGCTCATTGCGGCGACTGCGCTCTCCAAAGCAGAGATGCTGATAACAGGGAACATGAAGCACTTCAAAAGAATCCCCGGACTCGTTATCGAAAACTGGACGTCTTGAACGATCTAACCTGCAGGAAAAGGGTCCACTCCATCGGCCATTCGAACAGGGTGTTCATCTCTGCGGCGGGGACGAAACGGAAGTCCATTCCGCCCTGCCGCTTCTTTGATATTACGCCGCAGGGAGATTACTTCGAGGGCGGCGGGGCCGAGCCCCCGCTCGGGGCCGGGGGAGTGTAGCCGCAGACGAAGTTGGCTATGTATTCGCTCACGGTGCCGCCGGGGATCGGGCTCCTCGGCGTCTCGATGCTCTCGTTGTAAACCATGCGGCCGAGGGCGTCGTAGAACTTCGACGCGCTGTACATGTAGGTCCTCTTCTCGCAGTTTATGGCCGACGCGATCCTGACCTCCCTGTACGTGAGGCCGTCCGAATCCTTCTGGTCCTCGGGGAACACGAGCTTGCTCCACGACATAACCTCTCCGTCTACCGTTTGAATGGTGGACGTATCGATGTAGACGGTGTAGTGCCTGGTGTCGCCGTTTACTTCCGTCACGAGAAACCACGACTCGTCGGGGGACGTGGACACCGGCCCTTCCTGCCCCGAAGGCCCGGAGGACGCCGCGCCGTCGGCATCCGAGGACCCGGCGCTTGCGGTAGCGCCCGTGGAGCCGCTCGGCGCAGAGTCGGCGTATCCGCTGCCTGCGCACGAGAGCAGCACGACGTTCAGCATCGCGAAGACGGCCGCCGCCGCGAGCACAAACATACGCCGTGCAGCCCGGGGAAATGCATGTACTTTCGGATGGAGCGTCGCCGTCGGGCTGTTCGTTTTCATTGTGATTCCTCGGGAGCGGGTTTGTACCGGGCGGTGCGGCTCTGCCGGCCGCCCGGGGATGATTGCGGGGTGCTCGGAAGGCACGGGGCTATTCGCCCGTGCTCTTATCTTCGCCGGACGCGTCCGCGCCGGTCTCGGCCTTTTCCGCGTCGGCAGCGTTTTTCTTGACGGCTTCGACGTCGAGCTCGTCGGCCCTGTTTAAATCTCCGCGCTGTCTCGTCTGTATGAGATCGTTCGAAAGCGCGAAGCGCGGATCGCTCACCTTGGCGTAATTTTCCTCGCCGATGATATCGCGAAGCGAAGCGAGCGCGGTGACGTAGCTGTCGGCGAGGCCGGCCTCGAGGTCCTGTAGCTTTTTAAACTGCTTCTTCACGGCGGCGGGGTCGAAAGAGGGCTTGCCGACGGCATCGAACGCCTCCTTCTCGACATCCCTCGCCTCGTTTTCGTCGCGGGCCATTTTAACCACGTATTCCTTACGGAGGGCCTGCACCTTGTCCTTCTGCTCGGGGGTGAGCTCGAGCCGCCCGGTCGCGCTTATCGTCCTGTTGAGCCGCGTGCTGAACCTTCCGAGGCTGCCCACCTTCTGTGACGAAATAGTGCTTACGCGCTTTATTTTGTTCGGCATCGGCTTATTGGGCGCCGGTTTATCCGTCGCTCCTTCGGCGACGTAAACCGAGGATAACAATATGATTATTGCAGCGACTGCTAATTTCATAAATACTGACCTCCGGCTTCTTTAGCTGGAAATAGTTTAACCAATTTCTCGCACGATTTCGCCATGCTTTCAGACGGGAGCGCGCCACGCGCGGCGAACCGTGTCCGCAGACAATCGAAATAGCAGCATTACGCTATTGCCACCAGCCGTGCTTCAGATGCTTCTAACCTCCGAAGGTGCTACGTCGAAAGTCCCTTAATATTGCAAGCCGTGCGAACGGCGCAGCAATACCCCTCCGGGCCGGCGGGCCACGCCCGCAGGAATTCGAAGTAGCAAGGTCGTTGTAATTTTCTTCGGACGCGCTTTAAGT